>NZ_JBFAZH010000118.1:0-11590 GCF_040681735.1 Actinoplanes sp. NPDC051633
CTGGGCGCGGGCCGGCCGGTGCGGGTCGGTGGTGACCTCGCGAAGCGCGGCCGCCAGGTTGCCGGCGGTCAGCCGCGACATCGGGATCGGGGCCGTCGCGGCGCCCAGGGCACGCAGGCGGGCCGCCCAGAAGGGCTGGTCGGCCAGGACCGGGACGGGCACCGCGGGGACGCCGGCGCGCAGGCCCGCCGCCGTGGTGCCCGCGCCCGCGTGGTGCACCATCGCGGCCATCCGGGGCAGGAGCCGGTCGTGCGGGGCCTCGCCGATGGTGAGGATGTCGTCGGACGCGACGTCCAGGCCCGCCCAGCCGGCCTGGACCACGGCGCGCACGCCGGCCGTCCGCACCGCCGACGAGATGATCTCGGCGAGCCGCGACGCCTGGCCCGGGCCCATGCTGCCGAAGCCGATGAGGACCGGCGGCGGACCGGCGGCCAGGAAGTCCTCCAGCGCGGCCGGCGGTGTCCAGTCCGGGCGCGGCGCGGGCCACCAGTAGCCGGTCACCTCGAGCTGCGGGCGCCAGTCCGACGGCCGCGGCACCACCGCCGGGCTGAAGCCGTGGAAGGCCGGGTAGCGGCCGCCGTCCTGCCACGTGCGGAGATCGCCGATCGACAGGTGCGGCAGGCCGAGCCGGCGGCGCAGCGCCTGCACCGGGCCGGCGTAGAGGGTCTGGCTCACCCGCGCGGCCGCCGCGGTCACCGCCCGGTTGCCCAGCCGTCCGATCGAGCGGCCGCCCAGCAGCACCGAGCCGAAGTCGCCGGTCGGTGCGACCGGCTGCAGGAACACCCCGGCCCACGGGATGCCCCGCGCCTCGGCCACCTGATAACCCAGCGGCGCGACGACCGTGGACAGCAGCATGACCTCCGGCTCGGCCCGCTCGGCCGCCGCGGCGATCCCGTCGCCCAGCTCGGCTATCAGGGGGCGGGCGATGCGCAGGAGGCCGGCGAGGGCGCGCGGGCCCGTACCCGACGATCTGCCGTCCTGGCCCCTCGCCTGCGGAAGGATCTCGCGCAGGTCTCCCGGGATCGGCCGGAAGGGCAGGCCGGCCGCCGCGAAGGCGGCCTCGAACGGCGCGTGCGACGCCACCGTGACCTCGTGGCCGGCGGCCTGGAGGCGGGCGCCCAGCCCCGTGTACGGCGCCGCGTCGCCGACCGAGCCCGACGTCACGATGAGCACCCGCACACCTCGATCATGTCACGGCGCCCTCATGCCTTGACGGTTATATAACCGGCGTGGCATGTTAAGGCCATGGCAGTGGACACCCTCGCCGTGCTGGCCGAGCCGACCCGGCGGCGCATCGTGGAGACGCTCCGGGTGCGGGAGAGCAGCGTGGCCGAGCTCGTCGCGGAGCTGGGGATGAGTCAGCCCGCGGTGTCCAAGCATCTGCGCGTGCTGCGCGACGCCGGGGTGGTGAGCGTCCGCCCGGCCGCCCAGCAGCGCATCTACCGGCTCGAGCCGGGGCCGTTTCAAGAGCTGGACGCGTGGCTGCGGCCGTACCGGGAGCTCTGGAGCCGGAGCCTCGACCGGCTGGAACATCACCTCGACCGCAACCCAAGACTGGAGTGATCATGTCTTTCGATTCCGGACCCCCGACCGGCGCCACCGTCGTCCCGGGCCGCGACGGCGCCTGGACGCTGATCTTCGTGCGGGAGCTGCGGCACGCGCCCGAGCGGGTGTGGGCCGCGCTGACCGACCCGGCGGAGATCGACCGGTGGGCGCCCTACGCGGCGTCCCGGCCGCTGGCCACCACCGGCGACGCCACGCTGACCATGGTGGACGGTGCGGAGCGCGTCGACCTGCCGTCCACCGTGCTGATCGCCGACGAGCCGCGCCTGCTCGAGTACACCTGGGGTGAGGACCGGCTGCGCTGGGAGCTGGAGTCCTCGGCCACCGGCACCCGCCTGACCCTGCGGCACAGCTCGCCGAACGCGGGCATCGAGGCGCAGGTGGCGGCCGGCTGGCACCTCTGCGTCGCGGTCCTCGAGCGGCTGCTGGCCGGCGATCCGGTCGGGGTGATCCGCGGTCACGAAGCCCGCGACCACGGCTGGGAGGAGCTGCGCGCGGCCTACGAGAAGCAGTTCGCCGGCTGACGTGCAACCTTCCCCGCCGCGGCGGTGTCAGGGATGGTGACACGACGGGGGAGGGCGAGGGTGGGCGACGACTTCGACGAGTTCGTGCGAACCCGCAGCACACGACTGCTGCGGGTGGCCTACCTGCTGACCGGTGACCGGCACGCCGCCGAGGACCTGCTGCAGGAGGTGCTCGAGCAGATGTACGTGCGGTGGCGCCGCGTCAACGAGTCGGCCGAGGCGTACGCCCGCCGCGCCCTGGTCAACCGTTCCACCAACCGCTGGCGCCGCCGCGGCCGCCGGCCCGAGGCGCCGCTCGCCCACCACGACGTCGCCGAGCCCGACCACAGTGACGACGTGGTGATCCGGGCGGCGGTCCTGGACGCGCTGCACGAGTTGCCGCCGCGGCAGCGCGCCGCCGTGGTGCTGCGATATCTCGAAGATCTGCCCGTCGCCGAGGTGGCCCGCGCCCTGGACTGCTCGGAGGGCGTCGTCAAGAGCAACGCCTCGCGCGGGCTCGACCGCCTGCGATCGGCACTGACCTCGCAGGAGAGCGGGAGCATGACATGACCGACCTGGACGTACCACGCGTACGCGACGCACTGGACCGCGCGACCGGGCACCTCGACGCGCCGCCCGACCTGCTCGATCGGGTCCGGGCCGGCGGCCGCCGCCGGGTGGTCCGCCGCCGCACCCTCCTCGGCGCCGGCCTGGCCGTCGCCGCCGGCGGGTCGGTGGCCGGCGCCCGGCTCCTGCGCAACGGCGGGCCGGAGGTCATGCCGGTCTCCAACCGGCTGGACCGCCCCACCCGCGGCGACCTGGCCGGCGACGAGGACTATCTGCGCCGGGTCCGGGCCGCCTGGCGGCAGCACAACGGCGACGAACTCCGCTTCGTGGGCGAGCCGCACGTCACCTGGGCCGGGCGTACGCCGGCCGGTCCGGTCGCGCTGGTCGCGCAGCGCCTGCCACCGCGTGTCGTCTCCCCGGTCGGGCAGGTCGAGTTCGGGCTGACCGGGTTCGTCGGGACGGTCGACGGCCGGCCGGCGGCGGGGGTGACGGAGCAGATGCTGACTGAGGCGGCGAACAGCCCGGCGTTCCTGGCCGGGCCCCGGCGCGATGTGCTGGTTGTGGTCGACGACGACCGGCCGGTCAGCTACTCGTCCGCGGTCCGATGGGACGACCAGGGACGGGCCGTGCGCACCTTCCGGCCGTTGGCCTTCACGAACGGCGCCTCGGTCAGCACCGTGCCCGCGCAGAGCGACGGCCTGTCGATCGGGCTGCGCTCCGGCGACGAAGGGGTCGGCCTGATCAACATGGGTGAGGTCCGCTGGACGCCGATGCCGACGCTGGTCCGGACGCTGGGCGGCGCCTCGAGCGACTGGGACGTCGTGGCCATGGACGGGTACGAGGACCGGTACGGCTATCCGACCCCACCGCTGGTCCGCGAGTGGCGGATCGCCGGCGCCTCGCCGGACGGGCGCCCGTTCGTGGTGCAGACCCTCGTGACCGGGCGGACCGTGCGTACCTTCGCCTTCGTGACCCCGCAGCCGGTCCTGATCGGCGTCGCGGAGTCGCCGAAACGCCTGGAGGTGCGCCTGCCGGCCGGTCTGGGCTGGGTGGTCGCCGAGGAGGGCGCGAGCATCGCCTATCGGGTCGGCGCCGGCGACTGGATCCCGGTGACGGGCGACGCCGCCCTGCTGCCGCCGGCCGCGACCCAGTGGCGGGTCACCCGCGGCGGCGCGCGACCAGCGGTGGTGCGGCTGCCCGACTAACCTCGGCGCATGGACGTCGTGATCGCGATCGACACCGGGACCACCGCCACCAAGGGCGTCGCCGCCGGGCTCGACGGCGAGCTGTGCGCGCACACCAGCGTGCATTACCCCCTGTCCGTGCCCGGCCCGGGCCGCGCGGAGCTGGACGCCGACCAGCTGCTGGCGGCCGCGGTGGAGGCGCTGGCCGAGATCGCCAAGCAGTGCCGCGACCGTGGTGACCGCGTGGCGGCGGTCAGCCTCAGCGCCTTCCTGCACGGCCTGGTGCCGATGGACGCCGCCGGGAAGCCGCTCGGGCCGCTGGTCACCTGGGCGGACGGCCGGGCCGCCCGGCAGAGCGAGAAGCTCGCCGACCGGGCCAAGGCGCTGCAGGCCCGCACCGGCACCCCGGTGCACCCGATGTCCCCCCTGACCAAGCTCGCGTGGTGGCGGGAGAACGACCCGTCGACGCTGCGGGACACCCCGCGCTGGGGCGGTGTCAAGGAGGTCGTGCTGGCCGGGCTGACCGGCGAGTTCCTCCTGGACCTGTCGGTGGCGTCGGCGACCGGCCTCTACGACATCCACGAGCGGCGCTGGGACGACGAGGCGCTCGACATCGCCGGCGTGCGGGCCGGCCAGCTCGCCGAGGTGGTGCCGACCACACTCGCCCGGACGCTCAAGCCGGAGATCGCCGACGCGACCGGCCTTCCCCGGGACACCCCGCTGATCGTCGGCGCCGGCGACGGCCCGCTCGCCAACCTGGGCGTCGGCGCGACCCCGGCCGGTGTCGCGGCGGTCTCGCTGGGCACCAGCGGGGCCCTGCGCACGGTCGTCGACCGGCCCACCTCGGACGAGGCGGGACGGCTGTTCTGCTACGCGCTCACCGAGGACCGCTGGGTGATCGGCGGCGCGGTGAACAACGCCGGGTCGGTGATCCGCTGGGCCGGGCAGAGCTTCGCCGCCGGGTTCGCCCGGCCGGGCGCCGAGGGCGAGGACGCGGACGAGATCGACGCGGCGCTGTTGACCGAGGCGCAGACCGCGCCGCCCGGCAGTGGGGGCCTGCTGTGCCTGCCGTACCTGCTGGGGGAGCGGGCGCCGTGGTGGCGGTCCGGGATGCGTGGGGCGTACCTCGGCCTGCGGCGCGAGCACGGCCGGCCGCACCTCGTCCGGGCAGCGGTCGAGGGCGTGTGCCAGCAGCTCGCGCTGGTCCGTGACTCGCTCGAGGTGGCGGGCCCGGTCACCGAGGTCCGTGCCACCGGTGGGGCGGTCGCCTCCGATCTGTGGGTGGGCGTGCTGGCCGCCGCGCTGGACCTGCCGGTGTCGATCGCGGACACCCCGGAGGGCACTGGGCTGGGCGCGGTTCTGCTCGGCTGGCACGCGCTCGGCGAACTGCCCGACCTCGACCAGGCGGCGGCGCTGGTGGACATCGCGGAGCCGACCGTGCCGGATCCGGAGAACGCCGCCCTCTACAAGCGGCTGCGACCGCTGATCGAGCAGTCCGCGCTGGCCGTGGCCGACCTGGTGGCCGAGTTGGACAAGATCGCACCGGAGCCGTTGCCGGACACCGAGGAGGCGGTCTCGAACGCGTCACATTGACGGCGTGACCGTCCGTCGGGTTGAGTGGCGGTCGAGCGGTCGCGGAGGAACCCGGTGCGAGTCCGGGACGGTCCCGCCACTGTGATCGGGCCCCTTGCCGGGCCCGGGAGTCAGGAACTCCGGCCGCTCTGACATTCCGCCATGCGGGCGTGGACACCCGCCGGAAGGGGATCGTTCGTGCAGCCGCCATACCCGTTCTCGGCCGTCGTCGGCCTCGACGACCTGCGCCTGGCCCTGCTGCTCACCGCGGTGTCACCCGCCGTCGGCGGGGTCCTGGTGCGGGGTGAGAAAGGCACCGCGAAGAGCACGGTGGTGCGTGCGCTGGCCGGGCTGCTGCCCGAGGTCGAGGTGGTGCGTGGGTGCCGCTTCGCGTGCGATCCCGGTACGCCCGACGCGGACTGCCCCGACGGCCCGCACGACGCCGCCGCCCCGCACGGGCCGCGTCCCGCCACCCTGGTCGAGCTGCCGGTCGGCGCCACCGAGGACCGCGTCGTCGGCACCCTCGACATCCAGCGCGCCCTGGCCGACGGGGTGAAGGCGTACGAGCCGGGCCTGCTGGCCGCCGCGCATCGGGGCGCGCTCTACGTCGACGAGGTCAACCTGCTGCCCGACCATCTGGTCGACCTGCTGCTGGACGCGGCGGCGATGGGCCGGGCGCACGTCGAGCGCGACGGTGTCTCGGTCAAGCACGCGGCCCGCTTCCTGCTGGTCGGCACGATGAACCCGGAGGAGGGCGAGCCGCGGCCGCAGCTGGTCGACCGATTCGGGCTGGTGGTGACGGTGGCCGCGCCGCGCGATCCGGGGCAGCGGGCCGAGGTGGTGCGGCGTCGCCTGGCCTACGAGGCCGACCCCGCGGCTTTCGCTTCCCGCTTCGCCTCCGCGGACGCCGCGCTCGCGGAGCGGATCGCCGCCGCCCGCACCGCGGTGTCGTCGGTGGCGCTGCCGGACGCGGAGCTGGACCGGATCGCCAAGATCTGCCTGGCGTACGGGGTGGACGGCATGCGCGCCGACATCGTGGTGGCCCGGTGCGCGGTGGCGCTGGCGGCGTGGCACGGCCGGGCGACCGTGACCGCCGACGACATCCAGGACGCCGCCCGGCTGGCCCTGCCGCACCGGCGCCGCAAGGATCCGCTCGACCCGCCCGGCAGCGACGAGCAGCGCCTGCAGGACGCGCTGGACGCGGCCGGTCAGGACGATGACGACGACCCACCGCCCCCGCCGCCCCCGCCGCCGGGCGAGCCGGATCCCACACCGCCACCACCATCGTCGCCACCGACGCCGCCGGGCGGCGAGACCGATTCCGCGCCGCCGCCGCCGGTCGAGTCGGGTGCGGACGAGCCCGGCGCGGGCGAGCGGCCGAAGCAGGCCGTGGGCGCCGAGTCGCTCGCCGCCGCCGGGCAGGCGTACCGGCCGCGGACTCTCCGGATCGCCAAGCGTGGCGCCGCCGGGCACGCCGGGCGGCGGTCGCCGTCGCTGGCGCGGCGCGGCCGGGTCGCCGGCTCCCGCGAGCCGCGCGGCAAGCTGGCCGGCGCGCCCCACCTGCCCGCCACCCTGCGCGCCGCCATCCACCGCGGCTCCCGCACGGTCGACCCGCGTGACCTCCGCGAGGCCGTGCACGTCGGCCGCGAGGCGAATCTGGTGCTCTTCGTGGTGGACGCCTCGGGCTCGATGGCCGCCCGCAAGCGGATGGCCGTGGTCAAGACCGCGGTGCTGTCCCTGCTGCGCGACGCCTACCACCGGCGGGACCGGGTCGGGATGATCACGTTCCGGGGCCGGACGGCCGACGAGGTGCTGGCGCCCACGTCCAGCCATGAGGTCGGCGTGCTGCGGCTGGCGACGCTGCGCACGGGTGGGCGTACCCCTCTGGCTCTGGGTCTGACGGCCGCCGCCAACACCATCGCGACCGAACGACGGCGCGATCCCCGCCGCCGGCCGCTGTTGATCGTCGTGACCGACGGCCGGGCCACCAACGGGCCGGACCCCGCGACGGTCGCGCCGCGCCTGGCGGGCGTCCCGGCGGTGGTGGTCGACTGCGAGTCCGGGCCGGTGCGGCTGGGCCTGGCCCGCCGCCTGGCCGCCGTCCTCGGCGCCGACCTGGTCCCCCTGGAAGCCCTGGAGGCCGCCTGATGCCGCAGGGGAGGGTCGAGGTCGTGCCCGACGACGGGCTGACCACGCGGCAGCGACGCCGGCAGGCCGTGCTGGCCGTCCACACCGGACACGGCAAGGGCAAGTCGACGGCCGCGTTCGGGATGGCGTTGCGGGCCTGGAGCGCGGGCTGGGACATCGGAGTGTTCCAGTTCGTCAAGAGTCCCAAGTGGAGGGTTGGCGAGGAGACGGCGCTCAAGGCGCTCGGCGAGCGGATCACCTGGCACAAGATGGGCGAGGGCTGGTCCTGGATCCAGCGGCCCGGCACCGAACGCGACCACGCCGTCGAGGCGGCCGAGGGCTGGGCGCAGATCAAGCGGGACCTGGCCGCGCAGACGCACTCGTTCTATGTGCTCGACGAGTTCACGTACCCGATGAAGTGGGGCTGGGTCGACGTCGCGGACGTCGTCGGGACCCTGGCCGCGCGCCCCGGCACCCAGCATGTGGTGATCACCGGCCGCGACGCGCACCCCGACCTGATCGCGGCGGCCGACCTGGTCACCGAGATGACCAAGGTCAAGCATCCGATGGACGCCGGCCGCAAGGGACAGCAGGGCATCGAGTGGTGAGCGTCCCGCGGGTGGTGATCGCGGCGCCCGCGTCGGGGCACGGCAAGACGACCGTGGCGACCGGGCTGCTGGCGGCCTTCGCCGCGCGCGGCCTGACCGTGGCGCCGTTCAAGGTCGGGCCCGACTACATCGACCCCGGCTACCACGCCCTCGCCGCGAACCGGCCGGGCCGCAACCTCGACCCGGTGCTGTGCGGGGAGGAGCTGATCGGGCCGCTGTTCGCGCACGGGTCGGCGGGTGCGGACCTGGCCGTGGTCGAGGGCGTGATGGGGCTGTACGACGGGCGTACCGGCGCGGGGGAGACCGGCTCGACGGCGCAGGTGGCCGCGCTGCTCGACGCGCCGGTGATCCTGGTCGTGGACGCCGCCGCGCAGGGCCGGTCGGTGGCGGCGCTGGTGCACGGCTTCCGCAGCTTCGGCAACGCGCGGATCGCCGGGGTGATCCTCAACCGGGTCGGCTCCGACCGGCACGAGGGCATCCTGCGCGACGCGTGCGAGGAGGTCGGCACGCCGGTGCTGGGCGCGCTGCGCCGGGCGGACGCGGTTGCGGCGCCCTCGCGGCACCTCGGCCTGGTCCCGGCCGCCGAGCGGCGCGACGAGGCCCTCGCATCCGTGGCCGCGCTGTCGTCGCTGGTGGCCGCGTCGGTTGATCTGGAGGCGGTGCTGGCGGTGGCCCGGTCCGCGCCGCCCTTGGCGGCGACGCCGTGGAGCCCGTCGGCCGCGGAGCCGGTGCCGGGCCGTCCGGTGGTCGCCCTCGCGGGCGGTCCGGCCTTCTCCTTCGCGTACGCGGAAACGGCCGAGCTCCTCGCCGGCGCGGGCGCCGACGTCGTGACCGTGGATCCCTTGCGTGACACGGCCCTCCCGCCGAACACCCGGGCGCTGGTGGTCGGCGGCGGCTTCCCCGAGGTGTACGCGTCGGAGCTGTCCGCCAACCTCTCCCTGCAGAAGGACGTCGCCCGCCTCACCGGCCCGATCGTCGCCGAGTGCGCCGGCCTGCTCTGGCTCTGCCACACCCTCGACGGCGCGCCGATGTGCGGGGTGCTCGACGCCGACGCGTCGATGACCCCGACGCTGACCCTCGGCTACCGCGACGCGGTGGCACTCACCGACAGCCCCCTCGCTCCGGCCGGCACCCGCGTCACCGGCCACGAGTTCCACCGCACCACGGTGCACCCGCGCTCGGGCCTGCTGCTGTCCCCGGCGGGCGGCGCGGCGTGGGCGTGGCGGGGCGCGGACCCGGAGGGTTTCGCCACCCCGGCCCTGCACGCCTCCTACCTGCACCTGCACTGGGCCGGAAACCCGGCCATGGCCCGCCGCGTGGTGGCCGCGGCCGGCGCTCGACGTAGCCTCAGTTGACCGGCCGGCGGGCGTCGGCGCGCGGTGCCGGACGGGCCCGCGCACGGCCCTGTCTCGGCTGTGCCGGTGGGGTGATCACGAGGCCGCCGGGCACCGTCGGCGCGTTCCACGGAGTCCGGTCGCGCGGGGGCAGGTCGCGTGGGGGCGCGTCGAAGTGCACGGGTCGCCTCGGCGGAACGGTCGGGAGCGCCGGTAGCTCCGATGCGGTCGCGTCGGCGTGCGCGGACGCGGCGCCGATCCGGATCATGCGGTGCCACCGCAACCGGCCGCCGCCGAGGGCCATGACGGTGGCCTGGACGACGACCAGGTACATCAGCTGGCGGTACACGAACTGCTGCAGCGGCAGACTCCACAGTGGGCGATAGGACTCGCGGTCGAGGCGCAGGGCGTATCCGGCGGTGATCACCTGCAGTGCGGTGAAGCCGAGCCAGACGGCCGCGACCTCCGCCGGTCGCCGGAAGAAGAGCCCGTGGATTGCGTAGATGTCGACCATGGGCGCGGTGAGCGGCAGCAGCACCTGGAACAGCAGCAGATAGCCGAGGCCGCGGCGGCCCAGCCGTCCGGCGGCGCCGCGCTGCACCACGGCCCGGCGGTGCTTCCACATCGCCTGCATCGTGCCGTAGCACCAGCGGTACCGCTGCCGCCACAGCTGCCGCAGCGACGCCGGCGCCTCCGTCCAGGCGATCGCCGCGGGTTCGTACACGACCTCCCAGCCCGCCCGGATGATCGCCATGGTGAAGTCGGTGTCCTCGGCGAGGGTCTGGGCCGAGACCCCGCCGACGTCCTCGACGGCCGCGCGCCGGAACGCGCCCACCGCCCCGGGCACGGTCGCCATGCACCGGCCGACGTCGGACATCCGCCGGTCGAGGTTGAAGCCCATGACGTATTCCAGGTGCTGCCAGCGCCCCAGCAGTCCGGTGCGGTTGACGACCTTGGCGTTGCCGGAGACCGCGCCCACCGCGGGATCCCGGAACGGTTGCACCAGGCGGCCGATCGTGTCCTTCTCGAAGACCGTGTCCCCGTCGACCAGCACCAGGATGTCGTGCACGGCGTGCCGGACGCCCGTGTTGAGCGCGGCCGGCTTGCCCCTGTTCGCCTGCCGGATCACGACGACGCCGGGCAGGCCGAGGGCCTCGACGATGTCCGGCGTCCCGTCGGCCGACCCGTCGTCGACGACGATGACCTGCACGCCGGGGTAGTCGCCGGCAACCAGCGACCGCACCGTGCCGGAGATGTTCGCGGCCTCGTTGTGCGCGGGGACGATCACCGAGACGGGACCGAGGTACCGCAAGGGCGCATCGGCGAGCCGCCGGATGCGGCGCACATGCACCCGGCCGCACAGCAGCTGAACCAGCAGGCGCAAGCCGGCCAGGAGCAGCGCCACCAACATCAGGACGATCATCGCCAGAGCCAGCCACGCACCGCCGGACTGAGCGGCCCGGAAAGCCGTCCCGCGCCATCGCTGCCCGGTGGCCGCCTGCGGTGCGGCGGTCAGGCCGAGCGCTTCGGAGACGGTGACGAACCGGTACCCCTCGGCCCGCATCCGGGGGAGGAGGAGTTCCAGGGCACGCACGGTCTCGGACCGGTCGCCGCCGGAGTCGTGCATCATCACCACCGCACCGGCGGACCCGGCGGGCCGGCTCGCCGCCGCGATCGCCGCCGCGCCCGGCCGGCGCCAGTCCTCGGTGTCCAGGTCGGTCAGCACGACGAGATGCCCGGACGCGCCGATCCGGCGGAGAGCCGCGTACTCCTCTCCCGTCACCGCCTCCGGCGTGGACGAGTACGGCGGCCGCATGAGCACCGGTCGCCGGCCGGTGGCCGCCGCGATGGCGTTGTCGGTCAGGGTCAGCTCGGCGGACAACAGCCAGGCGGGCGTCGCGGCCGTGTCCACGTGGGTGAAGGTGTGCGCCCCGATCTCGTGCCCCTCGGCCAGCACGCGGCGGGCGATCTGCGGGTGCTGGTTCACGCGGGAACCCACCTGGAAGAACGTGGCGTGGGCGTGGTGCCGGGTCAGGACATCCAGGATGCGTGGCGTCCACACCGCGTCGGGGCCGTCGTCGAAGGTGAGCGCGATCGTCTTCGGCGGCATCCGCCGGCTGCCCGGCGGTCCG
>NZ_JBFAZH010000119.1:0-11587 GCF_040681735.1 Actinoplanes sp. NPDC051633
CAATCAAGAACTTCAGAAACATATTCATCAGCTGGAAGATGAGATAGACCCAATGAGACAAGAAAATGACGCGACACCACTTAGCGTGGCCCAACGGCCGTCGAAGCTCATGAGTAGCGGTACTCACCGCGCGGATAATCGCGGCGGCGCGCGGCCGCCGGCGTCTACCGTGACCGCATGGAGCGGATCAACGAGCGGCTGATGAACTGGGCGAGCGTGCTGGAGGCGGAGACCCTCAAGCAGGCCGAGAAGGCGTCACAGCTGCCGTTCATCCACCCGCACATCGCGCTGATGCCGGACGCGCACCTCGGCAAGGGCGCGACCGTGGGATCGGTCATCCCGACCGTCGGCGCGATCATCCCGGCCGCGGTCGGCGTGGACATCGGCTGCGGCATGGCCGCGGTGCGGACGCAGTACCACCGCGACGAGCTCAAGCCCGGCCTGGCCGGCCTGCGTACCGCGATCGAGCAGGCCGTGCCCCTGTCGGCCGGCAGCTACAACACCGTGCTGACCGGCACCGCGAGCAAGCGCGTCGAGACGCTCACCGCGCAGGCCGAGAAGGCGGGCTTCGACCCGGCCCGGTACGCGGGCAACTGGGCGCTGCAGCTCGGCACGCTCGGCTCGGGCAACCACTTCATCGAGGTGTCCACCGACGAGAAGGGCACGGTGTGGCTGTTCCTGCACTCGGGTTCGCGCGGTGTCGGCAACAAGATCGCGTCGCACCACATCAAGGTCGCGCAGGAGGCGATGAAGCGGTGGTGGATCAGCCTCCCCGATCCCGATCTCGCGTACCTCGCCGAGGGCACCGACGAGTTCTGGGCGTACATCCGTGAGCTGCGGTGGGCGCAGAACTTCGCGCTGGCCAACCGCGACGAGATGATGGACCGCGTGGTCGACTGCTTCGCCGAGTTCGCCGGCGGGCCGGTCCGCGAGGTGGAGCGGGTGCAGTGCCACCACAACTACACCGAGCAGGAGCAGCATTTCGGAAAGAAGGTGTGGCTGTCCCGCAAGGGCGCCATCAACGCGGCGAAGGGCGTGCCGGGGCTCATCCCGGGTTCGATGGGCGACGCGTCGTACGTGGTGGTGGGCAAGGGCAACCCGGTGGCGCTGAACTCCTCGCCGCACGGCGCGGGACGGCAGTACTCGCGGTCGAAGGCGCGCAAGACCTTCACCCGCGAGCAGCTGCGGGAGGCGATGCGGGGCATCGAGTTCCGCGACACCGACGCGTTCCTCGACGAGATCCCGCAGGCGTACAAGCCGATCGACGTGGTCATGCGGGACGCGGAAGACCTGGTCGAGGTGCGTCACACGCTGCGGCAGATCGTCAACGTGAAGGGCGACTGACGCGCGACCGCCCGGGTGTGGCTCTCGACACCAATCCGCTACACATACGTCATTCGCGGTTCACCCCGCGTAGTGTTAGCGGCTGCCCCCGGGCGGGTCCGCCTGGTTGACGCTGACCCGTGAGGTGGAAGTGGAGCACGCCCGGTGACTGTGACCGCCGACCTGCGACCGGTCGTCCTTCCCGATCTCGCCGATCCGGCGGTCTTCGGCTCCACCCGCGCCCCCGCCCGCCGCACCCTTGTGGACATTCTCGACGCCACGGTGCGCGACCACAGCGGCGCCCGCGCGATCGACGTCGGAAGCAAGGCCGGCGAGACCGTCCTGACCTACCGCGACCTGTCCTACGCGGTCGAGGCCGTCCGCGCGACACTCGCCGGGCACGGGATCGGCGTCGGCGACCGGGTCGGCGTCCGCGTCTCCTCCGGCACGGCCGAGCTCTATCTGGCGATCCTGGGCGTGCTGGCGGCCGGCGCGGCCTACGTGCCGGTCGACGCCGACGACCCCGACGAGCGTGCCGAGCTGGTCTTCGCCGAGGCGGGCGTCTGCGCGGTGCTGGGCGACGGGCTCGCGGTGTCGCTCCGGCGTGCCCCCAAGGGCCGCAGGGGGCGGCCGGGCCCGGCCGACGACGCCTGGATCATCTTCACCTCCGGCTCCACCGGCACGCCGAAAGGCGTGGCCGTCACCCACGGCGCCGCAGCCGCCTTCGTCGACGCCGAGGCGCAGCTGTTCCTGAGCGACGACGAGCCGATCGGCCCGCACGACCGCGTGCTGGCCGGGCTCTCCGTGGCGTTCGACGCCTCCTGCGAGGAGATGTGGCTCGCGTGGCGGCACGGCGCCTGCCTCGTGCCCGCCACCCGCTCGCTCGTCCGCAGCGGCGTCGACCTCGGCCCCTGGCTGGCCGAGCAGCGCATCACCGTCGTCTCCACCGTGCCGACGCTCGCCGCGCTCTGGCCGGTCGAGGCGCTCGACGACGTCCGGCTGCTGATCTTCGGCGGGGAGGCGTGCCCGCCCGAGCTCGCCGAGCGCCTGGCCGTCGAGGGCCGCGAGGTCTGGAACACCTACGGGCCGACCGAGGCGACCGTGGTGGCCTGCGCCGCGCGGCTGACCGGCGAGGGACCCGTGCGCATCGGGCTGCCGCTGGCCGGCTGGGAGCTCACGGTGGTCGACCCGGCCGGCGAGCCGGTCGCCATGGGCGGGACCGGCGAGCTGGTCATCGGCGGGGTCGGCCTGGCGCGCTATCTGGACGCCGCGAAGGACGCCGAGAAGTTCGCGCCGCTGCCCGCGATGGGCTGGGAGCGGGCGTACCGCAGCGGTGACATCGTCCGCGCCGAGCCCGAGGGCCTGCTGTTCCTGGGCCGGGGCGACGAGCAGGTCAAGCTCGGCGGCCGCCGGATCGAGCTGGGCGAGGTGGACGCGGCCCTGCAGGCGCTGCCCGGTGTCGCCGGTGCCGCCGCCGCCGTGAAGCGGACCGCGGCCGGCAACCAGCTGCTGGTCGGCTATGTCGTGCCGCAGGACGGCTTCGACGCCGACGCCGCCACGATGCGGATCCGCGACCGGCTCCCGGCCGCCCTGGTTCCGATGCTCGCGGTGGTCGACGACCTGCCGACCCGCACGTCGGGCAAGGTCGACCGGGCGGCTCTGCCGTGGCCTCTTGTGAAGGATTCGGCGAGCGCGGCCGGGATGAGCCGGACCCAGGCGTGGCTCGCCGCCGGCTGGGAGGAGATTCTCGGGGTACGCCCGTCCGAGCCGGACGCCGACTTCTTCAACAACGGCGGCGGCAGCCTGAACGCGGCGCAGCTGGTGGCCTGGATCCGGCGCCGGCACCCGCAGGTCTCGGTCGCCGCCATCTATCAGCACCCGCGGCTGTCGCAGCTCGCGGCGATGCTCGACACCCTCGACACCTCGGCGACCGTCCGCCGCGAAATCCGGCCGACGCCGCGGCGCACCGGGCTGTTCCAGGCCCTGCTGATGCTGCCGATGCTCGCCCTGGTCGGCCTGCGCTGGCTCGTCGTGCTCGCCGCGCTCGGCAACGTGCTGGCCGCCCTGGACGACCTCTTCGCCCTCGTCGACCCGGCGCCGTGGGCGCCGCGCGTCTCCTGGTGGTGGATCGCCGCCGGCTGGGTGCTGCTGTTCAGCCCGCCCGGGCGGATCGCGGTGGCGGCCGGGGGAGCCAGGCTCCTGCTCCGTCGGGTACGACCGGGCACGTACCCGCGCGGCGGCAGCGTCCACGTGCGACTGTGGGCGGCCGAGCGGCTCGCCGAGCTGACCGGTGTGACCGGAGTCGCCGGCGCGGCCTGGATGATCACGTACGCGCGGGCGCTCGGCGCCGACATCGGCCCCGACGTCGACCTGCACTCCGCCCCGCCGGTCACCGGCCTGCTCAAGCTGGGCCGCGGCGCCGCCATCGAGCCGGAAGTCGATCTCTCCGGCCACTGGGTCGACGGCGACCTCGTGCACGTCGGCAAGGTGCGCGTCGGCGCCGGCGCGCGGGTCGGCGCCCGCAGCACCCTCATGCCCGGCACACGGATCGCCAAGGGCGCGGTGGTCGCGGCCGGCACCACCGTGATCGGCGTCGTCAAGGCGACCAGGGAGCAGGCCGGCTGGCCGGCGCGGCGTCCACCGCGCCGCCGCTTCTGGACGGCGGCGTACAGCGTCACCGCCCAGCTCATCGGTCTGGTTCCGGTCCTGGCCGCCCTGCCGGCGATCGTCCTGATCGCCTGGGCGGTCGCGCACCGGCCCGCCCTGTCCACCGCGCTGATCGCCGTCCCCGCGGCCACCATCGCGTACTTCCTCGGCCACGCCCTGCTGGTCCTCCTCGCCGTCCGCGCGCTCAGCGCCGGCATCGTCGCCGGCCACCACTCCGTGCAGGGCCGCGTGGCCTGGCAGGTGTGGGCCACCGAGCGGCTGATGGGGATGGCTCGCACCGGGCTCTTCCCGATGTATGCGAGCCTGTTCACCCCGGTGTGGCTGCGGATGCTCGGCGCCAAGGTGGGCCGCGGCGTCGAGATCTCCACCGTGCTGGCGCTCCCGTCGATGACCACCGTCGCCGACGGCGCGTTCCTGGCCGACGACACCATGGTCGCCACGTACGAGCTGGGCAACGGCTGGCTGCGGGTGGCTCCGGCGCGCATCGGCAAGCAGGCCTTCCTCGGCAACTCCGGGATGGCCGCCCCCGGCCGATCGGTGCCCAAGCGCGGCCTCGTCGGGGTGCTGTCCTCGGCGCCGCGCAAGGCGAAGAAGGGCACCTCCTGGCTCGGCTCGCCGCCGATGCCGCTGCGCCGCACCGTGGAGGCGGCCGACGCGAGCCGCACGTTCGACCCGCCGGCCCGGCTCAAGGTGGCCCGCGCCCTGATCGAGCTGTGCCGGATCATCCCGGTGATGTGCGCCGCTGCCCTCGCGGTGCTGGTCCTCGGCGCGTTCGCGTACCTCTGGCAGGCCTTCGGGGGATGGGCGGCCGCGCTCGCCGCCGGGCCGCTGATGCTGGCCGCGGCGCTCGTCGCCGGCCTCACCGCCACGGTCGCGAAATGGCTGCTCGTCGGCCGGTTCCGGGTCGCCGACCGCGCGCTGTGGACCTCCTTCGTGTGGCGCAACGAGCTCGCCGACACGTTCGTCGAGGTGCTCGCCGCGCCGTGGCTGATCCGCTTCGCCACCGGCACCCCGCTGCTCGCCGCCTGGCTTCGTACCCTCGGCTCGAAGATCGGGCGGGGTGCCTGGCTGGAGACCTACTGGCTGCCGGAGTACGACCTGGTGCGGCTGGGCGACGGCGCGACGGTGAACCGGGGTTGTGTCGTGCAGACCCACCTGTTCCATGATCGGGTGATGAGCATGGACGAGGTGACTCTGGGAGCGGGCGCGACGCTCGGCCCGCACGGCATCGTGCTGCCCGGCGCGAGCATCGGTGCGCGGACCACGGTGGGGCCGGGCTCGCTGGTGACTCGCGGCGACGCGGTGCCCGCGGACAGCCGGTGGCTCGGCAACCCGATCGCGGCGTGGCCCTCTCCGCGTCGGGCATGATCCCCCGGCCCGGCGCCGACCGCTCGACCGACCCGTACCTTCCCGAGCACGGCAACGGGGGCTACCGGGTCCTGCACTACGACCTCGAGCTGGACTACCGGATCGAGTCCAACCGGCTGGCGGGCATCGCGGCGATCACGGCGGTGGCCGGTCAGGCGCTGTCGCGGTTCAGCCTCGACCTGGGCCGAATGCGGGTCCAGGACGTGCGGGTCGACGGGCGGGCGGCGAGGTTCACCCATCGGCCCGACAAGCTGCAGGTCCGGCCCGAGCGGCCGATCGAGGACGGCGCGACCTTCACCGTCGTTGTCCGGTACGCCGGGAAGCCCGTGCCCGTCTCCGGCCGGTGGGGCGACATCGGCTGGGACGAGCTGACCGACGGCGTGCTGGTGGCCAGCCAGCCGATCGGGGCGCCGTCCTGGTTCCCGTGCAACGACCGGCCCGGCGACAAGGCCACCTTCCGGGTGGTGATCACCGCCGCGTCCGCGTACACCGTCCTGGTCACCGGCGATCCGGTCGCACGGCGCCGCGGCGCCGGCACCACCACCTGGGTGTACGAACGCAGCGAACCCACCGCCCCGTACCTGATGAGCGTCCAGATCGGACGGTACGACCTGATCGACCTCGCGCGCGGCGGCGTCGTCCAGCGGGCCGCGATCCCACCCCGGCTGCGGCCGGCGTTCTCCCGCGACTTCGGCCGGCACGGCGAGATCATGGCCGCCATGCAGCGGCTCTTCGGGCCCTACCCCTTCAAGGAGTACGTGGTCGTGGTGGCCGACGACGACCTCGACGATCCGGTCGAGGCGCAGGGCATGGCGATCTTCGGGCGCAACCACGTCGACGGGCGCCGCACCTACGAGCGGCTGGTCGTGCACGAGCTGGCCCACCAGTGGTTCGGCAACAGCCTCACGGTCGCGGACTGGCGCCACATCTGGCTCAACGAGGGCTTCGCCACGTACGCCGAATGGCTGTGGTCCGGCGTCAGCGGCGGGCCGCCGGCGGCCACCCACGCGGCCGAGTGGCACGCGCAACTCGCCGGCCGGCCGCAGGGCATCACGGTGGCCGACCCGGGCGTGGCCCGCATGTTCGACCCGCTGGTCTACAAGCGCGGCGCCCTGACCTTGCACGCGCTGCGGCTGGCGATGGGCAACGAGGCGTTCTTCGCGATGCTGCGCTCGTGGGTCGCGGAGCACGAACACGCGACGGTGACGACCGAGCAGTTCCGGGCGCACGCCCAGCGGTTCACCACGGAACCGCTGGACGCCCTCTTCACGGCGTGGCTGGACCGCGCGGCCCTTCCGCCGTTGCCTCGCTAACGCCTTTCGCCGGCCGGACCGGGCTCGTCGCCTGGGCCGGGCTCGTTGCCCGGGCCGGGCTCGGTCAGGGGGCCGGGTTCAGTCGCCGGGCCGGGCTCAACCAGGGGGCCGGGCTCGGTGGCCGGGCCGGGTTCAACCAGGGGGCCGGGCTCGGTGGCCGGGCCGGGCTCAACCAGGGGGCCGGGCTCAGTCGCCGGGCCGGGCTCGATCAGCGGTCCGGGTTCGCTCAGCGGTCCGGGTTCGCTCAGCGGTCCCGGTTCGCTCAGCGGTCCCGGTTCGCTCAGCGGTCCGGGTTCGCTCAGCGGGCCCGTGTCGCCCAGCGGGTCGGGCTCAGTCGTCGGGCTCGGCTCGCTCAGCTTGCCGGTGTCGCTCAGCGGGTCGGGCTCGCTCAGCGGGTCGGGCTCAATCAGCGGGTCGGGCTCGATCAGCGGGTCGGGCTCGTCCAGCACGCCGGACTCACCTACCGGGTCGGGCTCGGTCAGCGGGCCGGGCTCACTCAGCGGGTCGGTGTCGCTCGGCGGGCCTGGATCGTCCGCCGGGCCTGGCTCGTCCGGCGGCGAGGTCAGCAGCCGCACGACCCCGGCCAGGTTCACGCTCCAGCCGACGCCGAACAGCGGCGGACCGACGAGCTTCGGGTTCTCCGGATCCCACAGCGTGCGGCGGACCCGATCGGCGGTCGGCGCCCGGAACTCATACGGCACCCCGCCCACGTCCCCATGCCATTCCCGCTGGTCGGCCGGCTTGTCCATCTCTCGCCCGATCGCGACGCCGGCCACCGCGCCGGCGGCCAGGGCGGCGATCCGCGCCAATCCGATGTTCATCGCTCCAGGCTACGACTCCCGGGCCAGCGCAGCCGCAACCCCACGATCGGCGCTTCCGGTGGTCGTACGACCATTGGACAGCTGTCCGATGCATTCGCCCCGGCCATACGGTCACCGCATGCGTACCCTTGGATCTCGGCTTTTCCTGGTGGCGGCGACTGCCGCGGCCACCTTCCTCGTGGCGCTTCCCGCCCACGCCGCCGTGCCGGCCGACTGCGCGCCGGATGCCTGGGAGCCGGACGGCGACTTCGGCTTCTCCGCGGGTGTCGCCGCGCCGATCACGATCGACGGGACGGTGACGCGGGCGGTCTGCCAGGCGCCGAACCCGTTTCCCCGCACGATCGCGGGCCAGGACTTCGACTTCTTCCGGTTCACCGCCGCGGGCGGCAAGGCGTACACCGGGGAGATCACCGCCGCGGGGTCAGCGCTCGGGCTGGGGGTGCCGGGCGGGCTGCAGATCGGCGGCCTGTACAGGGTCGATGCCGACGGGTCCGGAACGTCGATAAACAACGTCACGATGGCCGGCAGCTTCGAGCGCTTCACCACCGACGTGCTGACGGCCGGGGAGTACGGCTTCCTGACCTACACGCCGGACAATCAGGTGTATCCCGGCAACATCCTCGACATCCGGACGGTGTCCGGAGCGGCCGGGGCCTACACGGTCAAGGTGTCGGCGTCGGCGGTCGTCGTGCCGGTGGTCGCCTCGATCACCCTGCGCTCGACGTCGGTCAAGTACGGGTCGACGGTGACCGGGACGATCACGATGAGCGGGCCGGCCCCCGAGGGCGGGATGTTCCTCTTCACCGACTCGAGCTCACGGCTGACGGCGAACCCGAGCTCGCCGTACCTGCCCGCCGGTGCGCGCAGTGCCACCTTCACGGTCACCACCACCACGCAACGACCGAGCCGCGACACGCAGGTCACCATTTCCGCCGGCACCACGACCGGCGTGGCGAAATCCGTCGTCCTGACGGTCAAGCGGTAGGGCGTGCGGGCTACCCGAAGGTGAAGGCGTAGGCCTCGGCGCCGGGGTCGGAGAAGATGATCTCGAAGGTGCGCTCGGTGACCGTTCCGTGCTGCCGGACGAGCTGGTACAGCCGTTGCTCGGCCAGCGTGCCGGAGCCGTGCCCGTCCACGTCGATTCCGTGATCCGGGCCGGGCGGCCGCCCGTCCAGGAGCACCTGGAACGGGGTCGGCCGCCCGGGCACGGCCGGTCCCATGACCAGGTGGAGGTCGCGGGCCTGGAAGCGGCAGGCGATCCGCCCGCCGGCGGTGCCGAGCCGGACGGCCTGCTCCTGCATCGTCCATTCGCCCGCGAGCGCCCAGTGGTTGAGCCGCAGGCCGGCCGGAGCGTCGTAGCGGTGCGGGCGGCCGGGCCGGAAGCCGCCGGGGGAGGCGAAGTTCGCCGTACGCGCATAGCCCGTGTAGTTCTCCGGCGATCGCAGGCCGGCCCAGTCGGCCGCGGCTTCCACCCCCTCGGCCTCGACCAGCGAAGGCTCGTGGTCGTGATCGGTCGTCCCGGCCTCGGCGAGGAGCTGCTGGATGACCATTTCGGACCGCCGGTACTCACCCTCGCCGAAGTGATGATGCCGGATGCTTCCCTGAGCGTCGGCGAAGTAGAGCGCGGGCCAGTAGTGGTTGTCGAAAGCACCCCACACCGCGTAGTCGTTGTCGGTCACCACCGGGTAGTCGATCCGCATGTCGTGCATGGCGCGCAGGACGTTGTCCGGGTTGTGCTCGAAGGCGAATTCAGGAGTGTGCACCCCGATCACGACCAGGTTGTGATCGGCGTACCTGTCGGCCCACGCGCGGAGGTAGGGGAGCTGGCGGAGCCAGTTGATGCAGGTGTACGTCCAGAAGTTGACGATGACGACCTTGCCGGCCAGCTCGGGCGCCGCCTGCCGCGGTGTGTTGAGCCATCCTGTCGCGCCGTCGAACGAGGGCAGCTCGCCCTCGACGGGCAGCCGGGCCGAGGACGTGTGCAGACCGGCGGGTGCCGGCCGGCGTGCGGTCATGAAAGGTCCCTTCGTACGTTGAGTCGTCAGGGTGTCCGTCCGGGGGCTCGTCAGGGGACCAGCACGACCTTGCCGATGTTGCGTCGCTCGCCGATGCGGCGGTGCGCCGCCGCGGCCTGCTCGAACGGATACACCCCGTCGACACGCGGCCGGACGGCGCCCGCGCGCCACAGGTCGAGCACGGCGGCCAGCTCCTCACGCAGCAGGTCGGCGCGGCCCCACAGGTGGCCGAGATTGACTCCGCTGACCGTCTGGTTCCGATCCATCACCCCGTACGGCGTCAGCAGCGGCACACCGGAGAGCTGACCGACGAGCCGGCGAATGCTGCGCCGCTCGCCGACGCTGAGGTTGGCGAAACCGTACGCGATGAGCTGCCCGACCGGACGCAGCAGGCGCAGGCCGCGTTTCCAGTCGCGGCCACCCAACGGGTCGAGGACGAGATCGACGCCCTCCCCGCCGGTGAGGTCGAGCACCCGCGCCGCGTAGTCCTCGGTGCGGTAGTCGATCGGGTGAGTGCAACCCTCCTCGCGCAGCACCGCGTGCTTGGCGGCCGACGCCGTGCCGAACGTGACCACCTCCGGCACCGTCCGGCACAGTTGCAGCACCGCCTGGCCGACGCCACCGGCGGCCATGTGCACGAGCACCCGGGCCCCCGGCCGCAGGTTGGCCACGCGGAACAGCATGTGGTACGCGGTGAGAAAGTTGACCGGCAGCGCGGCCCCCTCGACGAAACCGAGGTCGTCGGGCATCGGCAGCACCCGCTCGGCGGGCGCGCAGACGGTGTCGGCGTGGCCGCCGAACCGCACCAGGGCGAGCACCCGCTGCCCGGCCTGCAGCCCGGCGACGTCGGGCCCCAGAGCGTCGACCACACCGGCCACTTCGTACCCCACGACGCATGGCGGCTTCGGCGCGTCCGGATAGAGACCCTGCCGGGCCATCACCTCCGCGAAGTTCAGCCCGGCGGCGTGCACCCTGATGCGCACCTCGCCGCGGCCCGGCTGCGGGTCGGCGCTCTCGCGCACCGCGAGGACCTCCGGCCCGCCCGCTCGGGTGATCCAGACAGCGCGCATCGGTGCTCCGTTCCTCTGACCGGCCGGTGGTCAGATCCGCCGCTGGGGTCAGTCGACGTCGAACGTCACCTCTGCCGGTGCGGAAAGCTGATCCACCGCGTTGAGCGTACGCACGCCGACCGTGTGGGTCCCCGGCGCCGGGGACGCCAGCTCCGCGCTCGTCCCGCCCACCTGCGTGACCGGCCGGCCGTCCAGCAGCACCTCATATCCGGCCACCGGCGGCACCGACGGCGACGGCGACACCTCCGGAGCCCTCCAGCTGAGCTTGAAGCTGGTGCCGGTCGGCTCGAACCGCAGGCAGGTCGGCGCCGGCGCCGGTTCGTCGCCGCGCCAGATCCGGCCCAGCGTGTTGTACGCCGACGCCGACGAGTTGCCCGCCTCGTCCACCGCGCGCACCGAGAAGATGAAGATCATCGGCGGCGGCGGGTACGGGGAATACCGGAAGGACGTGCCGTTCTGCACGATGACCAGGCGGCCGTTCGCGTACACCTCGTAACGGACCGGGCCCTGGTCGTCCGTGGACGGTGCCCAGTGGAGGGTGACGCCGCTGCTGACGTCGACCTGCAGCGGGGCCGGTCGGGTCGGCGCGGTGTGGTCCAACGGGATCGGAGACAGGGTGCTCAGGATGGCGGTGATCGCCGCCGTCAGAGGCAACATATCGAGGACCTTATATGTGCGGCGAGGCCACGACCAGATGTACTTCGATGGGTGCCGAGACCGCGCCGGTCGCGTCCACGAAGGGCCGCAGCGCCGTGCGGCAGCGCTCGATCTCCTCAGGCGGGATCTCATCGCTCACCGGCAGCAGCTCCACCGCGAGGAACGTGTCCACCGAGTCCAGCACAGTCGCCCCCATCCAGGTGTCGAAGCGGTCGATCCGCAGGCCGGCGGCGGCGAAGAGCTCGCGCAGCACGGACGGCTCGCCCACCGCGAAGTAGCCGTCCGGAAGCGCCGCGCCGAGGGCCCGGTAGCCGGGGCTGTGCGAGAGCCGGCCGTGCAGGTGCCGGGCCGGC
>NZ_JBFAZH010000120.1:0-11578 GCF_040681735.1 Actinoplanes sp. NPDC051633
AGCTGCAGGAGATTCTGTTCACCGAGCGCGGGCTGCCCAAGACCAAGCGGATCAAGTCGGGCTACACCACCGACGCCGACGCGCTGCAGAGCCTCTTCGCGCAGACCGGTGACCCGCTTCTCGAGCACCTGCTGCGGCACCGTGACGTGGCACGGCTCAAGTCCACGGTGGACGGCCTGCTCAAGTCGGTCTCCGAGGACGGCCGCATCCACACGACGTTCAACCAGACCGTCGCGGCGACCGGCCGGCTGTCGTCGACCGACCCCAACCTGCAGAACATCCCGATCCGCACCGAGGAGGGCCGGCGGATCCGCCGCGCGTTCATCGTGGGCGACGGCTTCGCCGAGCTGATGACCGCCGACTACAGCCAGATCGAGATGCGCATCATGGCGCACCTCTCCGGCGACGAGGCGCTGATCGAGGCGTTCAACTCGAAGTTCGACTTCCACGCGGCCACCGCCTCGTCGGTGTTCCACGTCCCGGTCGAGGAGGTGGTGCCCGATCAGCGCCGCAAGATCAAGGCGATGAACTACGGGTTGGCGTACGGTCTGAGCGCCTTTGGCCTGTCCAACCAGCTCACCATCTCCACCGAGGAGGCGCGTGGGCTGATGGAGGAGTACTTCACGCGGTTCGGCGGCGTCCGCGACTATCTGCAGGCAGTCGTGAAACGCGCGGTGCAGGACGGCTACACCGCCACGATCCTCGGGCGGCGGCGCTACCTTCCCGACCTGACCAGCGACAACCGGCAGCGCCGCGAGATGGCCGAGCGGATGGCGCTGAACGCGCCGATCCAGGGCTCCGCGGCCGACATCATCAAGGTCGCGATGCTCAAGGTGGACGACGCGCTGCGCTCGTCCGGCCTGCGCTCGCGGATGCTGCTCCAAGTGCACGACGAGCTGGTGTTCGACGTCGCGCCGGGGGAGCGGGAGTCGCTGGAAGAGCTGGTCCGGCGCGAGATGGGCGGGGCGTACCCGTTGTCCGTGCCGCTCGAGGTGTCGGTGGGCGCCGGACGCGACTGGAACGGCGCGGATCACTGATAGTGACGAATTCAGACTCAGTGATTAACCGGTTGAGAATCTCGTGAAGCGTTCATCGACAAGTGTGAATTAGAAGACACTGAGCTGCGGAAACATTCATTCGCCCGGATGGTTGCGCGGCTCTGCGAAGCTGTTCGCATGCCGACCCCTTCATCGGACACACAGTCACTGACAGATGACCCGGCCTGGGTGCCGCTGACCCGCGGCCCTCTCGATGCGGAGCAGGCCGGAGTTTTCGCGCCCATGTTCAAGGCGCTGGGCGACCCGGTCCGCCTCCGCTTGCTGTCCATGATCGCCTCCGCCGGTGGCGGAGAGGTGTGCGTGTGCGACCTCACCGGATCGTTCGCGCTGACCGGCCCGACCATCTCGCACCACCTCAAGGTGCTGCGAGAGGCCGGGCTCGTGGACAGCGATCGGCGCGGCACGTGGGTGTATTACCGCCTGGTGCCGGCGGCGCTCGCGCTCATGGGTGGGCTGCTGGCCCTCAGCGAAGCGGTGTCCATCGCCGCCTGACGCCTTCACTTCTTCAGCGGATCGTGGCCCCAATTCATCAATGACCACCGCCACGCGGTGTCCTCCACGTCGCCCGACGGCCGCTGCTTGAGATGACGGTGCACGTACCCGACGACCTTGCGCATGTGGGCGAGATCCGCCTCGGTCAGGTCGGCCTTCTTCGTCCGGAGGATCTTCACGATCTTGCGACCGGAGTCGTGCCCGACCGACTCGCCCCCGCCGTTCTTCTGACCGACCTTCTGGGATTCCTCGGTCTCGAGCCACTTCTCCAGCTCGGCCGGCGTCATGTTGACGGCGTCCTTGAAGTCCTTCTGAACGTCGTTCTCGGTGTCAGTCGCCATTCTTCAGCGCTCCCGGCTTGTGCACCGCTTCCCGCCCGGTCTTGTCGCTCTTGACCTTGTACTGCGGGTCGTCCTTCGAGGCGTCCACCGTGCGACCCGCCTCCTCGGTCCGTGAGGTGATCTTCTTCTCCACCTCGCCGTGCACCGTCTGGCCGTGGCTCTTCCAGGTGACCTTGTCACCTTTGCTGAGGTCTTCGCTCATGATCCCGGGGCTACCCGAGGCGGGCCCGGTCACACCCGGTCAGCCGGTTGCGTTCCCGGCCCTGACCAGGCCCGACTCGTACGCATAGACCACCGCCTGAACGCGGTCGCGCAGGTTCAGCTTCATCAGCACCCGGGCCACGTGGGTCTTCACGGTGGCGTCGCCGACGGCGAGCGCGGCAGCGATCTCCCCGTTCGACATGCCGCGGGCCATCAGCCGCAGCACGTCGGCCTCGCGCGGCGTCAGGTCGGCGAGCTCCTTTGGCGGCTCGGGGCCGGGACGCCCGGCGAACGCGGAGATCACGCGGGTGGTCACGGCCGGATCGAGCAGTGCGTCGCCGCCGGCGACGACCCGGATGGCGGTGATCAGGTGCTCCGGCGACGAGACCTTGAGCAGGAAGCCGCTCGCCCCGGCCCGCAACGCCCGGTACAGGTTCTCGTCCGTGTCGAAGGTGGTGAGCACGATGATGCGTGGCGGGTGGGGCGTGGCGAGCAGGGTACGCGTCGCGGCGAGCCCGTCCTGGCGTGGCATAGCGATGTCCATCAGCACCACGTCGGGCCGCAGCCGGAGCGCGAGCGTGACCGCCTCGGCGCCGTCGCCGGCCTCGCCGACCACGGTCATGTCCGGCTCGGTCTCGATCACCATCCGGAGCCCGGCGCGCAACATCCGCTGGTCGTCCGCGATGAGCACGCGGACCGACCCTGAGCCGCCCCCGCCGGCGCCGCTCGCCTCTGCGCCGCCGGTTGCTGAATTGCTTGTCACGAGGGCACCCCCGTCGCGCCGGCCTCTCCGGTCACGCGTGTCACGGCCGCGGCATCGCCGCTTCCTGCCGCCGGTGGGCGCCCGCCGGGCAGGTGGGCCCGGACGGCGAAGCCGCCCTCCTTCCGCGGGCCGGCGGTCAGCTCGCCACCGAACAGCGTCACCCGCTCCCGCATCCCGATCAGACCCTGACCGCCGGCCGTCGCGCCCGGCGCCGCCGGTGGGCCGTCGTTGACGACCGCCAGGTGCAGCCCGTCGGCGCGGTGGTCCAGCGTCACCTCGACGCGGGCCGGGCCGGCGTGCTTGAGCACGTTGGTCAGCGCCTCCTGCACGATCCGGTACGCCGACAGATCCGCCGCGGGCGGCAGCGGCGCCGGCTCACCCGTACGCCGCACCGAGACCGTGAGACCCGCCTCCCGCACCTGGGCGATCAGCTCGTCCAGCCGCTCCAGCCCGACCGGCGCCTGCGCCGTGTCGGTGCCCTCGCCGCGCAACAGTCCCAGCGTCCGCCGCAGCTCGCCCACCGCATCCCGCCCGGAGGACTCCACCGTTCGCAGCAGCTGCGGATCCACGGGCAGCCCGCCCTCCAGCCGCCGGCGCACCACGCCGGCCTGGATCGTCATGACAGTCACGCTGTGCGCCACCATGTCGTGCAGCTCCCGCGCGATCCGCACCCGCTCCTCCATGATCGCCTCGCGGGCCTGCTGCTCCCGGATCGACGCCCGCACCGCCGCGGTCTCGGCGAGCCGCTCGGTCTGCAGCGCCATCGCCACGCCCAGCGCGTAGGGCGCGAAGCTGAAGAAGAACGCCGCCATCGGGTCGGTCCGGTCGTACGCCCAGTAGACCAGCGCGGTGACCAGCACCAGCCCCGCCGAGACCGCCGCCCGGACCAGGTCGCGGCGGGCGCCGCCCCAGCGCAGCAGCCGGCCGGCCGTGTACGACGCGATGATCATCGCCACCAGCTGCCAGAGCCGGTAGTTGATCGGCGGCTCGTCGTAGAGCACCGCGCTCGCCGAGACGCTGCTCGCCGCGAGCGCCACCAGCGGGATCACCCGGCGCAGCAGCACCAGCGCGGTGAACACGGTCAGCGCGTACGGCCACCAGTCGCCCGGCATCCGCACCACGAACTCCTCGGTCAGCGCGAACGCGGCGAACCCGGCGGCCACGGCGACGTCGAGGGGCTTCAGGACACCACGCCTCAACACAGCCTGACGGTACGGGCGATGCGAGCTCGGCGAGACCACCTCGAGGCGGATGTCGTGTCCGCCGCGCGGCGGACCCGCGATCACTCCCGATACGGGTTACGCCCGCGTCCGGCGTCCCTAGCGTCGGCCTCCTCACCGATTCGAGGAGGAAACGATGTGGCGTAAGGCTGCCGCCGTCTGTCTGGTGACGGCACCCATCGCGCTGGCGGTCGCCACCGGCGTCGACCCGGCGCTCGGCGACGACCAGGGCTACGGCGTCTACCGTGCGCACCCGGAGGCCACCCAGTGGCACTCGCTGTTGCTGCACTGGGCGTGGGTGCTCTTCGTGCCGGGCCTGCTCGGCCTGCTGGCCCCGATCCGCCGCCGCGGTGCCGCGACGGCCGGGGTGGCGTGGGTCGCGGTGGTGATCGGGCTGGTCACGTTCTCGGCGCTGATGGCGTTCGACTTCTTCCTGCTCGCCCTGGAGCAGAACCTGCCGGACGCGCAGGCGCAGGCGGTCGACGAGCGGTTCCAGCAGCTGACCTGGACGGTCGCCGGGTGGCAGTGGCCCGGCCTGGCCGGGTGGGGCTTGGCACTGATCCTGACGCCGATCGCGGCGGCCCGCGCGCGGGTGATCTCATGGTGGACGGCCGGCGCGGCCCTGGCCGGGACCGCCGGCTACTTCGTGTTCGCGATCTCGCCGGTGCCGTTGTGCCTGATCGGGCCGGTGATCATGATCGGGGCGTACGCGGCGGCCGGATGGCAGCTGGTCCGCGGCGGCCGGGCCGGCGCCGCCGAACCGGACAACTTCGGTGACTTCCGCCGTCGGGCCGGGCGGATCTGCATGATCGCTGCGCCGCTGTCGTTCGCCGCCGGGATGGCCACGGTCACCGCCGACACCGTGGCGCATCCGGTCCGTACCCAGGTCAGCGCCTTCCTGCTGCATCTGGGATGGGTGCTGTTCGTGCCCGCGGTGCTGCACGTCGCCGCCCGGGCGGGCCGTTTCACGCAGGTCGCCGCCGGGGTCACGGTGCTCGCCCTGATCAACTTCAGTGCGCTCATGATGGGCGACTCGGCCGACCTGGCCGCCCGGCAGGTGCTGGACGCCGCGACCGCGGACCGGGTCGGCGACACCTTCGGTGGCCTGCCGCTGTTCGCCTTCGGCTGGATGCTGCCGGGGATGGTGCTGAGCCTGCTCGGGCTGGTCGTGGTGCCGATCGGCGCGGCGGTGGACCGGGTGGTCAGCCGCTGGACGGCGGCGCTCGCGGTGGCCGGCGTCGCGGCGTTCCTGGGGCTCGGGCTGGGCTGGGCCGGTGTCGTCGGGCCGCTGCTGCTGGCGGCGGCGTTCGGCCTGATGGCGCGTGACCTGCGGCGGCCGCGGTCAGCCGAGCTTGTCGCAGACGAAGATCGCGGTGCCCGGGAAGAGGCGGCCGCGTAGTGGGCTCCACTGACCCCAGATCCCCTCGTGACCCTCCGGCCACTCCGGTTCCACCAGGTCGCGCAGCCGGAAGCCGGCCGCCACCAGCTCGCGGACCCGGTCGCCGAGGGTGCGGTGCTGCTCGACGTAGGTCGGCACCCCGGCGTCGTCCTGCTCCACGTACGGGCGGCGGTCGAAGTAGGAGTTGACCGCCGTCAGGCCGCGCTCGTCGGGCTCGTCCATGAAGATCCAGCGCATCGGGTGGGTGATCGAGAAGACCCACGGGCCGCCGGGCCGCAGGACACGCGCCACCTCGCGCATCACCGCGGCGGAGTCGGCGACGAAGGGGACCGCTCCGAACGCCGTGCAGACGATGTCGAAGGTGGCGTCGGCGAACGGCAGGGCCAGGGCGTCGGCCTGCACGAGCGGTACGCGTACCCCGGACCGGTCCGAGGCCGCGCGCGCCTGGCGCAACATGCCCTCGGAGAGATCGAGCGCGACCACCTCGGCGCCCTGGCCGTGGAGCCAGCGGGCGCCGGCCGCGGCGCCGCACCCCAGCTCCAGCACGCGCCGCCCGCGCACCTGGCCGAGCAGCCCGGCCTCCGCCTCGCGCAGACCCTCGGGGCACCAGACGAGGTCGACGTCGCCGAGGAACGTGCCGTGCTCGGCCTGATAGTCGTCGGCATCAATGTCCCACCAGCCGCGGCTGGCCACCCGGCTCTCGTCGTCGGAGACCGGACGGCGGGTGACGTGATCGACCACGCCACAGGGTAACGCAGGCCCAAACCGGACAAATATGCCTGGCTGGAGAACAATATGCCTGCGTCCTCGGGAGGGCTTGCAACCTGTGGTAATGCGCACGGTAAGCTAGTCGATGCGCTCGCGGATCGTGTGCCTCGGCAGGGAGCAGGCTCCGCAAGTCGTCGGTTTCAGCCCGTTCGCTTCGCCTGATCTTTCATGATCACACCGGATGTTCGTGCTGTGCCCGCCGGCAGTTCCGCGGGAGCGAGACACCACGAAACCATCCGTTCGGAGCAACAGTCCACATGACGAGCAGCATCGAGGCCACCTCGAGCGCCAACAAGGTCACCGTCGACGACCTCGGCTCGGAGGAAGCTTTCCTCGCGGCCATCGACGAGACCATCAAGTACTTCAACGACGGCGACATTGTCGAAGGCACCGTCGTCAAGGTCGATCGGGACGAGGTCCTGCTCGACATCGGCTACAAGACCGAGGGGGTCATCCCCTCTCGTGAGTTGTCGATCAAGCATGACGTGGACCCCGCGGAAGTGGTTTCGGTCGGTGACCACATCGAAGCCCTCGTCCTCACCAAGGAGGACAAGGAGGGTCGTCTGATCCTGTCCAAGAAGCGGGCTCAGTACGAGCGCGCCTGGGGCACGATCGAGAAGATCAAGGAAGACGACGGCGTCGTGCGCGGCTCCGTCATCGAGGTGGTCAAGGGCGGCCTGATCCTGGACATCGGGCTGCGCGGCTTCCTGCCGGCGTCGCTGGTGGAGATGCGCCGCGTGCGCGACCTCCAGCCGTATGTGGGCCGCGAGCTCGAGGCGAAGATCATCGAGCTGGACAAGAACCGCAACAACGTGGTCCTGTCCCGCCGCGCCTGGCTCGAGCAGACCCAGTCCGAGGTTCGCACCGAGTTCCTCAACAAGCTGCAGAAGGGCCAGGTCCGCAAGGGCGTCGTGTCCTCCATCGTCAACTTCGGCGCCTTCGTGGACCTGGGTGGCGTGGACGGCCTGGTGCACGTCTCCGAGCTCTCCTGGAAGCACATCGACCACCCGTCCGAGGTCGTCGAGGTGGGCCAGGAGGTCGAGGTCGAGGTGCTCGACGTCGACCTGGACCGCGAGCGCGTCTCGCTGTCGCTCAAGGCGACGCAGGAGGACCCGTGGCGCCAGTTCGCCCGGACCCACGCGATCAACCAGATCGTGCCGGGCAAGGTCACCAAGCTGGTTCCGTTCGGTGCGTTCGTCCGCGTCGACGACGGCATCGAGGGCCTGGTGCACATCTCCGAGCTGGCCGAGCGTCACGTCGAGCTGCCCGAGCAGGTCGTCCAGGTCGGTTCGGACGTCATGGTCAAGGTCATCGACATCGACCTCGAGCGGCGTCGCATCTCGCTGTCGCTCAAGCAGGCCAACGAGGGCTTCGTCGAGGGTGAGGAGCACTTCGACCCGACCCTCTACGGCATGGCGGCGACCTACGACACCGAGGGCAACTACATCTACCCGGAGGGCTTCGACCCCGAGACGGGTGAGTGGCTCGAGGGCTTCGACAAGCAGCGTGAGACGTGGGAGCGGCAGTACGCCGAGGCCCGCGAGCGCTGGGAGGCCCACACCAAGCAGGTGCAGACCTCTCGCGAGGCCGACGCCGAGGCCGCGCTCAACCCGGCCCCGGCACCGGCCGCCGCGTCGTCCACCGGTGCTGGTGGCGGCGGCACCACCTCGTCGTCGAGCTCGCCGGCCCCGGCGCGCGCGGCGGAGGAGCCGGCCGGCACCCTCGCCACCGACGAGGCGCTGGCTGCCCTGCGCGAGAAGCTGGCCGGGGGCAAGTAACCCGAGTTCGGTTTTCGAGAAGCCCGTCCGTGACCTCGGTCGCGGGCGGGCTTCCGCTCGTTTGCCGCCGGCGCCGGACCCTTCGGGCCCGATGTTGCTGCCGGCGGCTGGTCCTTCGGACGGCGCGGAGAACCCGGACCCTTCGGGTTGAATGGTGTGGATACTGGCCGGGTGCTGAAGGTGGGTCTGACCGGCGGGATCGGGGCGGGTAAGAGCGCGGTGTCGGCGCGGCTCGCGGAGCGCGGCGCGGTGATCATCGACGCCGACCGGCTGGCCCGTGAGGTGGTCGCCGCCGGGACCGAGGGGCAGGCCGAGGTGGTGGCCGCGTTCGGCGCCGAGGTGCTCGGCGCCGACGGCGAGCTCGACCGCCCGGCGCTCGGCGCGCGCGTCTTCGGCGACGAGGAGGCCAGGCGCCGGCTCGAGAAGATCATTCACCCACGGGTACGCGCCCGCACCGCCGAGCTGACCGATGCGGCGCCGTCCGACGCGATCGTGGTCAACGACGTACCGCTGCTGGTGGAGACCGGGCTGGCCGCCTCGTACCACCTTGTCCTGGTGGTCACCGCCGACGAGGAGACGCGCGTGCGGCGCCTGGCCGAGACCCGCGGCATGCCGGCCGAGCAGGCCCGCTCACGCATCGCCGCGCAGGCCACCGCGGCGCAGCGGGCCGCGGCCGCCGACGTCCTGATCCCCAACGACGGCCGCCTCGCCGACCTGGATGCGCTGGTCGGCGCGCTGTGGCGGGACAGGCTCGTGCCGTTCGAGGAGAATCTGCGCCACCGCCGCGCCGCCCCGCAGGACAGCCGCCTGGTGATCGCCGAACCGGACCCGTCGTGGCCGGCGCAGGCCGACCGGCTGATCGCCCGGATCCGGCGCGCGGTCGGCGCGGACGCCCAGGTCAGTCACATCGGCTCGACGGCGGTGCCGGGCCTGCCCGCGAAGGACATCGTCGACCTGATGCTCGCCGTGCCGACGCTGGACCGGGCCGATCAGGCCGCGGACGCACTCGCGGCGGCCGGCTTCCCGCGCCGGCAGGGGGAGTGGTTCGACAACGCCCGCAACGTGCCCGGCGCGACGTGGCCCAAGCGCCTGCACGGCAGCGCCGATCCGGCCCGCCCGGTCAACCTGCACGTCCGCGTGATCGGCTCACCGGGCTGGCGCTTCGCCTTGCTGATGCGCGACCACCTGCGCGCCGACAAGGCGGCGCGCGACGATTACGCCGCCGCCAAGGAGCGCTGGCGTGCGGAGCACGCCGATGCCGGCGCCTACGCCGAGGCGAAGGAACCCTGGTTCGACCGCGAGGCCACGGCCGCGGAGGCCTGGGCGCAGTCGACCGGGTGGCACCCCGGGCCGTGAGCCGGCGGGCTCGCTGATCATCCCGCCGGGATCTCCCTCGCCTGCACCACCCGGGCCTCCGGAGCGGCGTCGCCGACCCTCTCCCGTAGCGCCCGGCGGTCGGGGTCGGCCAGGAACGTGTCCAGGCCCGCCCGCGAGGCGAACCGGATGATCTGCACCTCGGTCGCGTCGTCCGTGCCACGCAGGCGGCGATCCAGGTGGCCGCCGTGGCGGGCCAGCAGGGCCAGCACCTCGTCCTCGTAGCGCACGCCGTCCGCCTCGGCGCCCGGCCGCATCTCGACCACGACGCCCAGCAGCAGGCCGGGTTCCGCCGCCGCCGCGGCCAGGTCGCCGACCGCCGTGGCGTAGTAGAGGGACTCCTCCAGGTGGAACGCGATCTGCCGGACCGACCAGGCAGCACCGTCGCGCCGGTCGAGCTCGGCGTCGGACAGCCGCCGGAGCCGGACCTGGTAGATCTGGGCGAGGCGGGTCAGGCGGCTGCGCGCCTCGTCGAGATCGCCGGCGGTGAACGGCGCCAGGTCGGCCGGCGTGGTGATCGCGGAGGCGTGCCAGTGGTCGGGGATCGTCGGGACGCCGGCGAGCCGCGCCTCGATCTCGGCCAGGTGGTCGACCAGGTGGTCGGCGACGCGCCGGATCGCCTTGTGCGGGGTGTAGACGCGGTCGTCCACCGGCCGCGGCCGGCCGTCCCACCCTGGCCACGTGCCGGCCAGCTCGAGGACGCGGCCGACCATGCCGGTGACCACCTCGGCGGGGTCTCGGGCGTCAACCGAGGGTGTGTCGGACATCGGGGCTCCCATCCGTCGCGAACTCTGGGTGCCGGGATGCTATCGGCGACGTCCGACAATTTCGGCGGGGCCGGACAAGGAAAGGGCCGTCGCGGCGGCCGGTCGGCGCGAGGCGCTCGACCATCGTTGACGCGCTCGCCGGTGGACCCGGGGCTGCGATCACGATGCCGGCTGGCGGGGCCTTCGGTGGCCCGGTAACCCTCCGGACGGCCGCCGCGAGCGGCCTACCCGATCAGCGTAGAACCCGCGGGAAAGCCCCCACAACCGCCGCCGGGGGAGGCGAATGTGCATCCCTTGCACGGCGTGATCCTCCGGGGCTTGCAACCGACGCCGGAAACTTGTCGTACCCCCGACGTACGGTTGTTCCATGCCGATCGACATCCCACGTCTGGACGGCCGTTTCGAGGTCGTCAGCGAGTTCCAGCCTGCCGGTGACCAGCCCGCGGCCATCGATGAGCTGGAGCGGCGCGTGCGTCGCGGCGACCGCAACACGGTCCTGCTCGGCGCGACCGGCACGGGCAAGAGCGCGACCACGGCCTGGCTGATCGAGCGGCTCCAGCGGCCGGCCCTGGTGATGGCGCCGAACAAGACCCTGTGCGCGCAGCTGGCGAAGGAGTTCCGGGAGCTGCTGCCGAACAACGCTGTGGAGTACTTCGTCAGCTACTACGATTACTACCAGCCCGAGGCGTACATCGCGCAGACCGACACCTACATCGAGAAGGACTCGTCGGTCAACGAGGAGGTCGAGCGGCTGCGGCACTCGGCGACCATGTCGCTGCTGACCCGCCGCGACGTGATCGTGGTGGCGACAGTCAGCGCGATCTACGGCCTGGGTACGCCGCAGGAGTACATCGACCGGTCCGTCACCGTGAAGGTCGGGGCCGAGATCGACCGGGACGCGCTGCTGCGCCGGCTGGTGGACATCCAGTATTCGCGCAACGACATGGCCTTCCAGCGGGGCACGTTCCGGGTGCGCGGCGACACGCTGGAGATCATCCCGGCGTATGAAGAGCTGGCCGTCCGGATCGAGCTGTTCGGCGACGAGGTGGAGAAGCTCTACTACCTGCACCCGTTGACCGGTGACATCGTCCGCGAGGTGGACGAGCTCGTGATCTTCCCGGCGACGCACTACGTGGCCGGGCCGGAGCGGATGGACCGGGCGATCCGCGGCATCGAGGCCGAGTTGGCCGAGCGGCTCGCCGAGCTGGAACGGCAGGGCAAGCTGCTCGAGGCGCAGCGGCTGCGCATGCGCACCACCTACGACATCGAGATGATGCGGCAGGTCGGGTTCTGCAACGGCATCGAGAACTACTCGATGCACATGGACGGGCGCTCGTACGGCGACCCGGCGTTCTCGCTGCTCGACTACTTCCCCGACGACTACATCACGGTGATCGACGAGTCACACGTGACGATC
>NZ_JBFAZH010000121.1:0-11473 GCF_040681735.1 Actinoplanes sp. NPDC051633
GGGGTCGCAGCACCGACCGTCCGCTTCCCGCGCAGGCCACGGTGCTGCAGGGTGACGTCCGCGATCCGAAGTCACTCGGCAAGGCCCTCGACGGCCTGGACTTCGACGCCGTCGTCGACTGGGTGGCATTCACGCCGGAGCACATCCAGGCAGACATCGAGCTGTTCCGGGGCCGGACCCGGCAGTACGTCTTCATCAGCTCGGCCTCGGCGTACCAGACGCCACCCACCCGGGTACCGGTGGTGGAGTCCACGCCCCTGGCCAACCCGTTCTGGCAGTACTCCCGCGACAAGATCGCCGGCGAGGACCTGCTGATGCGGGCGTACCGGTCCGACGGCTTCCCGGTGACCATCGTGCGGCCGTCACACACCTACGACAAGACGAGCGTTCCGTTCGACGGCGGTTGGACCGTGCTTGGCCGGATGCGGCAGGGCAAGGAGATCGTCGTGCACGGCGACGGCACGTCCCTGTGGACGCTGACCCACCACACCGATTTCGCTCGGGGTTTCGTTCCCCTGCTCGGGCATCCGCGCACGATCGGTGACGCCTTCCACATCACTTCCGACGACGTCCTGACCTGGAACCAGATCGCCCACGCCCTGGCGGCCGCCGCCGGGGTGGAAGCCCGGCTCGTTCACGTGCCGTCGGACGCCATCGCGGCGGCCGACCCGGAATGGGGAGCCGGTCTGCTCGGGGACAAGGCGCACTCGATGGTGTTCGACAACGCGAAGCTGCGCAGCGTGGTGCCGGATTACCGCGCGACGGTGCCGTTCGAACAGGGGGCCCGCGAGATCGTCGCGTGGCACGACGAAGACCCGGTACGGCAACGGGTGGATCCGCACCTGGACATGTTGATGGACCGGCTCGTCGAAACGCACAGGGTCCAAGCGTCATGATGCAAGCTGGAACTGATCGATCACCACGCGAAGGTTGGCCGCCGTGATGGTCAGTTCCTGAGCTGCGCGCTGTGTCTGCGCAGCGGCGTCCGTGGCCTGCCGAGAGGTGTTGGTTACGGCGGTGACGCGTTCAGCGATGTCTCCGGCGCGACCGGCCGCACCGGCCACCCGGCTTCCGATCTCCTGAGTGGAGGCGGACTGCTCTTCCACCGCCGCCGCAATGCCCTGTTGGATGTCGGCGATCTCGTTGATGGTGGAGGAGATCCCGCTGATCGCTGCCGCGGCGTCGGAGCTGTCGGCCTGCAACGCCGCGATCTGCCGGGCGATGTCCTCGGTGGCCTTGGCCGTCTCGCTCGCCAAGTCCTTGACTTCGCCGGCCACCACGGCGAAGCCTTTGCCGAGCTCGCCGGCGCGGGCCGCCTCGATGGTCGCGTTCAGTGCGAGCAGGTTGGTCTGTTCGGCGATCGTGGCGATCACCTTCGCGACGTTGCCGATCTGCTCGCTCGAACCGGCAAGTTTGACGACCGTGTGATTGGCGCCCTCCGCGGCAGTGACCGCGTTCGACACGATGGTGGTGGCGGCCGTTGCATTGCCCGCAATCTCCGAGATCGAAGCGCGCATCTCCTCGGTGCCCGTGGCGATCGCTCGAACGTCTTCGCTGACCTGCGTGGCGCTGTCTGCGGCGGCGCCGGCTTCGATCGACGCGCGCTCGGCTCCGGCGGACACCTGCTGGCTGACACCGGTCAACCGCTCCGCCGAATCGGCGAGGGTCGCGGCGTTGCGCGCGATGTCGGTGATGGCTTCGCCGACGTGTTCGACCGTTCTGTTGAGCGCCGCGGCCATATCGCCCAGGTCGTCGTCGGAGCGTACGGCCGCCCGCTTGCGGAAGTCGCCTTTGGCAACCTGTTCCAGCAGTGCTTTGGTCGTACGGATCGGCGACGCGATGATCCTGGCCACAAACCAGACGACGGCTCCCAGGAGCAACGCCGACACCGCGGTGACGATGACCAGAATCAGCTTGGTCCGCGCATCACCCGACTCCGCCGCAGCGACATCGCGTACTGAGGTTTCCGACAGCAGCGTCTTGAGCGCGTCACTGCCTTCATCCAGGGCGTCCCAATGCTCCTGGACGGTGTCGAACTCGGCTTGGGACAGCACACCGGACGTCTGCTCCAGCGTCGCCACATCGGAGAGGACGGGCTCGATCGTCGGCAGGTAGTCGGCTATCGCGGCGGTGAACTCGCCCCCCAGGTCGGCCGCCTGCAAGAGCCGCAACTGCTCCTGAAGTTCGCCGGCGTGTTCGGTCATCTGGTCGATCACCTCGGCACGCCGGGCGGCGGACACCTCCTGTGTCAAGATCGCTGCGTCCGCCAGCACCACAGAGCCGGTGTGCTGCGAGTCGATCGTTGTCGACAAGGCCTCTGTCACCCGGAACGCTCGGTCGGCGCGAGTGCTGGCGGCATTGGTTTGGAGGAAACCGATCAGACCGACTGCCACCGACGCGGCAATCGACAGCGCTCCGATTCCGGCCAGGCGCCGGCCCACGGTCCATCGCACGTCGCGACCCTTCGATCGGTACGGTGTCGTCTCACCAGCCGCAGGAACAGTCCTGCACCCCGGTCGTTTCCAGCCGTCACGGCTCCGGGCTGTGCCCGAGGAACGTTGCAACGCCGTGCCGGACCGATTCGACGATCCCATGCGCCGCACCGGGCTCGTGGGCAAATGATGAATACGAGTCACACTTGCTCAAGTGGCCGAGGCCCGGCATGTGGCAGCACGCACCGCGGGTCCGTTCTACCCGCTGACGTCTCGACATACTGCGGGCCGTGCCGGTTGCCAACGCCTGTCTTCGTCGCCTCCGTTTCCTGCCGGCACTCGCCCTCATCGGCGTCTTCCTCGTCGGAAGTACCGCCGCCCGGGCGCACGGCGTGCAGGCGACCGGTCAGGAGAGCGTCGCCGCGTTCGTCGGCCTGGGCATCGTCCACATGGTGACGGGCTGGGACCATCTGCTGTTCGTCGCGGGCGTGGTGCTGCTGGCGTGGCGCCCGGGACGGGCCGCGCGTCTGCTCAGCCTCTTCGCGGCAGGGCACAGCGTGACGCTCGTGACCGCGACCATGGCCGGGTGTCGGCTGGACCCCGTGCTCGTCGACATCGTGATCGCGGACAGTGTGGCGTTCGTCGGCGTCGTCGGGATGTTCGGACGGCCGCGCCGGTATCTGTGGTTCGGCGTCGCGGTGCTGGCCTTCGGCCTGGTACACGGTCTCGGCCTGGCGTCCCGATTCCAAGCGCTGCAGGTCGAGCAGGACGGCATGCTGAGCCGGTTGCTGGCCTTCAACCTCGGCGTGGAGATCGGGCAGTGCCTCTGTCTCTACGTGTTGTGCCTCGTCGGCGAGGCGGTGGTCCGCGGGCGAAGCTGGTCACGATCGGAACCGGTCGTATTCGGCGGGCTGATCGCACTCGGCGTGACGATGTCCCTTGTCCCGTAGTAGGCGGGCTGATCACGTGACATCGCGACGGGTCGTCGTGAGTACCGCGGCAATCGTGAAGGCCGCCGCGTAACCCGCCAGCGCGGCCGCGGCCACCCATTGCGATGGGCCGTCCGATGCGGTGGGCAGCAGGTCGAGGGCCGAGCCGAGGGCGAACGGCAGCCATTTCTGCGCGTCGCCGATGAGTTGACCGACCAGCCCTTCGATCAGGGCGAGCCAGGCGAGCGCGGCCGCGATGGCGCCGATCTGGTTGGTGATCAGAGCGCCGACGCCGACGCCGAGTGCCGCGAAGACGGCGTTCCAGCCGATGCCGCCGGCGACCGTACGCCAGAGATCCGCACTGTCGAAGTGGGCGGTCTCGCCTCGCAGGGCCAGCCCCGCCGCGGTCGAGCCGAGCGCGCTGACCGCGGCGCAGACACCGAAGCCCAGACCGGCGGCGGTGTACACGATCAGCTTGGCGAGCACGACCCGGGCGCGGCGGGGGACGGCGAGATAGGTGTCGGAGATGGTGCGGTGCCGATGCTCGCCGGCCACCGCGGTGATGCCGAGCACGAGCGTGAACAGCGAGACCAGCCCGAGGTGGGAGACGGCGCGCTGCTGCATGACGGGATCCGACAGGTCGTCGCCGCGCAGCATCAGCCCACTGACGCCGATCACGATGATCGCCTGGGCGGCGAGGAGCAGCAGCCAGGCGCTGCGCGTCGTACGGAGACGCAACCATTCGGCGCTCAGGATCGCGGTCATCGGACGCTCCCCGTGGTCAGTCGCAGGAATGCGGTTTCGAGTCCGGCGGAGCCGGCCAGCTCGGTCAGTTCGCCGGCGAAGCGGACGGCGCCTTCATGCACGATGACCACCCGGTCGACGGTCTGCGCGATCTCGGCGAGCACGTGGCTGGAGATCACGATGGTGCGTCCTTGATCGGCCAGGCCGCGCAGCAAACCCCGCAACCAGGCCATGCCGGCCGGGTCCAGGCCGTTGGCGGGTTCGTCGAGTACGAGCACCGGCGGATCGCCCAGCAGCGCCGCCGCCAGACCCAGCCGCTGTCGCATGCCCAGCGAATAGCCGCCGGTGCGACGGTCGGCGGCGTCGGTGAGCCCGACCTCGTCGAGGACGGCGTCGACCCGGCCGGCCGGAATGCCGGCGAGGCGGGCGGCGATGCGCACGTGCTGGCGCCCGGTACGGCCGGGATGCGCGCCGGCCGCCTCGAGCATCGCGCCGACCGTGCGGCGGGGGTGGTCGAGGTCGGCGTAGCGGCGGCCGCCGATGAGCGCCGTGCCGGAACTCGGGCGGATGAGCCCGAGGATCATGCGCAGCGTGGTGGATTTGCCGGCGCCGTTGGGGCCGAGGAAGCCGGTCACTCCGGGTGTCAGATCCATGGTCAGCCGGTCGACGGCCGTCACCGATCCGAATCTCTTCGTCAGGTCTCGCACGGAGACGTCGGTCATGATCGTTCCTTCGTTCGGGTGGAGGACCACGGTCGCGCCCGGCCCGGCTGTTTGTCGTCGCCCGGCCGCGGCATCTCGCGGATACCGCGGTGGCGGTACGCGGCTGATGCGCCGTGCGGACGACGCGTCGCGCAGGCGACGGCCGTACGGTGAGCGGTGTGGACGTCCTCGGCGGTCTCCGGCACCGGCCGGTCTTCCGGCCACATCTGGCCGACCTCGTGATGGCACTGATCGTGCTGCTGGCCACGCTGCTCACCACGACCGCGCCGGACCATCTCCGCGACGCACCGGCGCTGAGCGCCGCGACCATCGCCTGCGGCGCGTTGCTGCTGCGACATCGCCTGCCCTACGTGGCTCTCGCGGTCAGCACGGTGGCGGCCGAGGTCTACCTGGCGCGGTACCAGAATCTGAACGGGACGCTGATCCTGGCCGCGCCGCTGGTCGCCCTCTACACCGTCGCGGAGCAGTCGGCGCGGCGGTGGGCGCTGCTGGCCGGGGGAGTCCTGGTGCTGGCGGTCGGGACGGTGCACACCGTCGGCGTACCCTCGCGCGTCCTCGGCCCGGAGAATCTGGCACTCACCGCGCTGGGCGGACTCGCCGTCGCGGCGGGCACCGCCGCCCGGCACCGCCGCGCCTATCTCGCCGAGGTGGAACGGCGGGCCCGCGACGCCGAACGCGACCGGGACACCGAAACCCGGCGCAGGCTCACCGAGGAACGGCTGCGCATCGCCCGGGACCTGCACGACAGCGTCGGGCATCACCTGGCGCTGATCACCGTGCAGGCCGCCGCCGCCGACCACACCGCGGCGGACGCGGATCCAGGCATCCACCGAACCCTGACGGAGATCCGGGAAAGCAGCAAGGCCGCGCTGGAACAGCTGCGGGAGTCGGTGGGCCTGCTACGGCAGCCGGGGGAGGATCCGGCGCCGCGGGAGCCGGTCGCCGGACTCGCCGACCTCGACGACCTGCTCGGGTCCTTCCGCCGAGCAGGCCTCGACGTCTCCTGCCACGTCGACACTTCCGACCGGCATCTGCCCTGGGTGGTCGACCACACCGCGTACCGGATCGTGCAGGAGGCCCTGACGAACGTCCGCAAACACGCCGGCCCGGTCGCGGTGACGCTGACCGTGCGCCACGACCCGGAGGCGGTGACCGTCATCGTGGACAACGAAGGCCCGGTCGGCCCTGCCGGTGATGGACATGGCATCACCGGCATGCGGGAACGCGTCGCCGCGCTCGGTGGAACTCTGCTCGCCAGGCCGCGGCCGGATGGTGGCTTCCGGGTCGCCGCCGTGATTCCGGTGACGGCATGACCGGGGCGGAGCCGATCCGGGTGGTCGTCGCCGACGATCAGCCGCTGGTACGCGCGGGATTCGCCACTCTGGTCGACTCGGCCGCCGACATGTGCGTGGTCGGCGAGGCCGGCAGCGGCGAACAGGCCGTTGCGGCGGTCCGCGGCACCGGCGTCGACGTGGTGCTGATGGACATCCGGATGCCCGGCCTGGACGGGCTCGAGGCCACCCGGCTGATCACCGCCGACCCGGAGCTGGCCGCCGTGCGGGTCCTGGTGCTGACCACCTTCGAGATCGACGAGTACGTGTTCGCCGCGCTCCGGGGCGGCGCCAGCGGCTTCCTCGGCAAGAGCGCCGACCCGGCCGCCCTGCTCGACGCGGTGCGCGTGGTCCATCGAGGCGACGCGCTGCTCACCCCGGCGGCCACGCGCAGCCTGATCGCCCGGTATCTGGCCCGCCCCGAACGAGCCGAACCACCGGACATGACCCGGCTGGCCACCCTCACCGACCGCGAGCGCGAAATCCTCGCCCTGGTCGCCACCGGCCTCACCAACGACGAGATCGCCGACCGGCTGACGCTCAGCCCGCACACGGTGAAGACGCACGTGAACCGGACGATGACCAAGCTGTGCGCACACGACCGCGCCCAGCTCGTGGTGATCGCGTACGAGACAGGACTCGTCCGCGCCGGCCGAGCCTGAAAGAGCCTGGCACGACAGACCGGTGGTATCGCGGAGGCGCGACCGGGTAAGTGACGGTCGTGGATGCCCTCATCTTCGGTGTGATTGCGTCGAGTGCGCTCGTCCTCGGGGCCCTGGCCGGCGCGAAGATCCAGCTACCCAAGCCGGTCCTAGCCATCATGCTGTCCTTCGCGGCGGGAGCGTTGATCACCGCGCTGGCGTTCGAGTTGTTCGAGGACGCCTACGAGCGCGGCGGCATCTGGCGAGCCGCTCTGGGCTTGATCGCCGGCGCGGTGGTCTTCACCGTGCTGAGTGCCTGGCTCGACCGAGCTGCGCAAGGGCGGCGTCCGGAATCGCGCGGCAGTGAGAAGCTCGACGTCGACGCGGCCGCCGAGGAGCGGACACCCAGCACGGCCTCGACATCCGGCGCAGCCGGCCTGGCGCTGCTGGCCGCGGTGACGCTCGACGGTGTCCCGGAGAACGTCGCCCTCGGCGTCTCCCTGGGCGTAGGGACGGGTGGGCTGGCGCTGCTGGCGGCGATCTTCGTGTCGAACTTCCCGGAGGCGTTGGTGGGCAGCGCGTCCATGCGGGCACAGGGCCGCTCGCAGAAATTCATCCTCGGCACCTGGCTCGTCTGCGCGGCACTGCTCACGTTCGCCGTGGTCCTGGGGGCCGGCCCGCTGTCGACGGCCGACCCGGAAACCATCTCGCTGCCGCTCGCGTTCGCTGCCGGCGCGGTCCTCGCGTCGCTGGCGGACACGCTGATGCCGGAGGCGTACGAGAAGGGCGGGCCGCTGGTCGCGCTGAGCACCACCGGCGGCTTCGTGCTGTCCTTCGTCCTGTCGACGCTGTGACGGCAACGGCCCTCGAGAGATGCGCCGCGGACCGGGCTCGTCAGACGCCCGGCGCCGTAGCCGCGACGACGGGCCGGCCCGTGCCGTGTAGCCAGTCGGCGAATTGGTCACCCGGCAATGCCCGCGAGATGTGGTAGCCCTGGACGACGTCGCAGCCGGTGTCGGCGAGGAACTGGTACGTCTGCTCGTCTTCGACCCCCTCGGCGACCACGTGCAGGCCAAGGGCATGCCCAAGTTGGACGGTAGACCGGACGAGGGCCTGGTCGCGCGGGTCGCGGGCCGCGTTCTGCACGAACGACTTGTCGATCTTGACTTCGTCGATCGGGAGGTCGCGGAGCCGGCTCAGGGACGAGTATCCGGTGCCGAAGTCGTCGATGGAGATCTTGACGCCGAGGCGGCGCAGGCTCGCGAGGGTGGCGAGGCTGCCCTCCGGGTCGGTCATCAGGGTGCTCTCGGTGATCTCCAGGGTGAGCGCCGGAGCGGGCAGGCCGTGCGCGGTGAGCAGGCGCTGGATCGCGGCGGGGAGGGTGTCGTCCAGCAGCGTGTTGGGTGAGAGGTTGACCGCGATGTGCAGCGGCCGGCCGGCTCGATGCCAGCCGGCGCAGGTGCGCATCGAGACGTCCAGGACGTGCATGGTGAGTGGGCGGATGAGGCCGGAGTGCTCGGCGAGCGGGACGAACACGTCGGGCGGGATGAATCCGAGCTCGGGGTGCCGCCACCGGGACAGCGCCTCGGCGCCGACGACCTCACCGGTGGACGGGTCGACCTTCGGCTGGAAGACCACGGCGGTGTCGCCGTGGTCGACTGCGGTCCGGAGGTCCCCGATCAGGGCCAGCCGCTGCGGGGTGTTCTGGTCATCGGTCGCCTGGTAGACGCGGACCCCGACGCGGGTCTGCTTGGCCGCGTACATGGCGACGTCGGCGCGGCGCACCAGGGTTCCGCTGTCCCGTCCATGCTCCGGTGCGAGGGCCACGCCGACGCTGGCCCGCGGGTGCAGGGTCAGGTGCCCGATGTGCACCGGGCGTTCGAGGTCGCGGACGAGCTCATGGCCCGCCGTGACGGCGTCCTCGGCTGCGGCGACTTCCAGCAGCAGGGCGAACTCGTCGCCACCGAGCCGGGCGACGGCGCCGCGGCCCTCGAGGCGCTCCCGCAGCCGGCGGCCCACCTCGCGAAGCAGCGCGTCACCGATGTCGTGGCCGAGCGCGTCGTTGATCTCCTTGAAGCGGTCGAGGTCCAGCACCAGGACGGCAGGGCGCATGGCGGAGCTCTCCTGCTCGAGTGCGGCGTCGAGCAGGCGGTACAGGTGTGGGCGGTTGGGCAGGTCGGTCAGCGGGTCGTGCAGCGCCAGGTGTTCCTTTTCGACGGCCTCCTGGCGCAGCCGGTCGACCAGCCGCGAGTTGGCCACCGCGACGCTGGCGTGGTTGCCCATCGCCTGCAGGAGCCGCAGGTGCTCGGCGGTGAAGGTGGGAATGTCGGGCAGGCTGTCGGTGACAATCAGCGCGGCGGTGACACCGTCACCGACCGGGACGGGTACGGCCATGCCGTCCACCGGACCGCTGTTGCGCGCCGGATCGGCGGGCAGCAGGACCGGGTCTCCGGCCAGCGCCGGCGTCCACCAGGCGATCGGGGCCGGACCTGGCACGCGGGTCTCGTCGACGTCGCCCTGGCCGGTGAGCGTCATCTGCCACCCGGGCTCGGCGCCCTGTCCCGGCACGATCAGCTCGACCGTGCCCGACCGCAGCTCGTCGCGGACCTGGCTGAGGATCAGGCGCACCAGCCGGCCGGTGTCGAGTGAGCCATCGAGCGCGCTGGTGAAGGCGTAAAGGTGCTCGACCTGGGCATTGCCCTGGCTCTGCCGGACGTATCCGCGGTAGCCGACGTGCACCACGCCGTAGAGCACCGCCAGGATGGTGACCGTCCACGGGTTGCTCTCGACGGCGATGGCGCTGATCAAGGCGATGCTGGTGGCGACCACGACCAGGACGAGGCCGCCCATCGCCGCGGGCAGCCGCAGCCACTCCGACGGGTCGTCGTGCAGGCTGATCACGGCGGTGACCAGGATGATCGCCAGCAGGTCGGCGGCCACCATGGCGGCGTACGCGGCCAGCCACTCCCGTGGGCCGCTCAGCCCGGTCCCGGGTCCCTTCAGCGCGCCGTAGACCGCGATGGCCACCGTGGCCTGCAGGCTGATCAGCGCGACGTTGAAGGCGAGCTTCTGCCCGCGCTGCCGGCGCAGGACGGCCAGGCCGGCGGTGCCCCCGACGGTACGGGCGACGACCACGAGCAGCGGATTCACCACCGCCAGCGCGATGACCATAGGGATCTCGGTGATGCTCATGGCATGGCCACCGCGCCGGACGCGTACGTGGATGGCGAAGCCCTCGGTCAGGCAGAACATCCCCAAAAGCACCGGCAGCCACGCGAGCGTTCCCAGTTCACCGACCGGCGGCAGGCCGTTGACCAGTAGCGGGAGGCCGTTGAAGGCGATCGCCGCGGCGCCGGTCACCGCGCTGAGAACGGCGACGTGCCGTTCCGGCCGGGACCACTTCCGCCGCCGACGCCGAGGGGTCACCTCGGGGTTTGCGGTCGCGCGTCGGGTCATCGGTGTCCTCATGTTCTGTGGCCGGTCGGCACTTTGCTCATCGGCCGGGACCGCGGCTAGTTGAGCGAGGGGCCCCGGCGGAAGGTCGTCGAAATCCGCTCAAGACGGATCGGTGCCGGCCGACCTTAGGTGCATACCTGACCCCGCGGGCTTCCGGTCCGCGAGCCACCACCGTCCCCGTGGTGGCACCCGAAGGAGAGCTGATGAGCACGAACTCCCCGAGGCGACCCGCTCGTGGCAAGAAGTGGCCGGCCAGTGTGCTATCCGCCGCCCTGGCCGTGTCCGGCGCCGCAGTCGTCGGCCTGACCGGTCCGGCGCAGGCCGCAGGCACGACCACCACCACGTCGACGGTCGCGCCACCTCCGCCGCCGAAGAAGAAGGCCTGGCTGGTCGACTCCGCCCTGACCACGATGTCCGACGTCAACAGCGTGCTCGGAACCCCGGCCGTCTGGGCAAGAAGGGACGCGGCGGGTCAAAGGGTGACCGGCCGGGGCATCGGCGTGGCCCTCATCGACTCCGGAATCGCCCCCGTGAAGGGCCTGAGCCAGTTCGGCAAGGTCGTCAACGGTCCCGACCTGTCGACGGAATCACAGGCCTACAACCTACGTAACCAGGACACCTTCGGACACGGCACCCACATGGCCGGGATCATCGCCGGACGCGACCCGGAGGTGGCCGCGGGTCAGGAGAACGACCCGAGGTACTTCGTCGGCGTGGCTCCCGACGCCCGGCTGGTCAACCTGCGGGTCGGCGCGTCCGACGGCGCGGTCGACGTCTCGCAGGTCATCGCCGCGATCGACTGGGCGGTCACCCACCGCAACGACGCCGGTCTGAACATCCGGGTGATCAACCTGTCGTTCGGCACCGACTCGCTGCAGGACCCCCGGTACGATCCGCTGTCCTACGCGGTGGAGTCGGCCTGGCGCGCCGGCATCGTGGTCGTCGTGTCGGTCGGCAACGACGGCCCCACCGACACCCGGGTCGGCAATCCGGCTCTCAACCCGTACGTCATCGCCGTGGGAGGCTCCGACCCCCGCGGTACGGTCGCCCGCCCCGACGACACGATCGGCGCCTTCAGCACCCGTGGCAACACCACCCGGCACGCCGACCTGGTCGCGCCCGGCCGGTCGCTGGTGTCGCTGCGCGACCCCGGCTCGTACGTCGACGTGACCTACCCGGAGGGCCTGGTCGCCAACGGCACCGGCCGGTTCTTCAAGG
>NZ_JBFAZH010000122.1:0-11459 GCF_040681735.1 Actinoplanes sp. NPDC051633
GGGCCTGGACGGCATCGAGGCGACCCGGCGGATCGTCGCGGACGACGGCCTCCGCGACTGCCGGGTGATCATCCTGACCACCTTCGAGACCGACGAGTACGTGTTCGCCGCGCTGGCCGCCGGCGCGAGCGGCTTCCTGACCAAGGAGGTCGACCCCGACGGTCTCCGCCGCGCCGTCCGCGTCGTGGCGGCCGGTGACGCCCTGCTCTCGCCCAGCGTGACCCGCAGGGTGGTGACCCGGTTCGCGCATCGGCCACCCGCCGCGCCGGTGGCCGGCGGCGACCGGCTGGCCGCGTTGACCGCCCGGGAGCGCGAGGTGGTGCGGCTGGTCGCCACCGGTCTGTCGAACGAGGACATCGCCGGTGAGCTGGTGATCAGCCCGCTGACCGCGAAGACGCACATCACGCGGGCGATCGCCAAGCTCGGTGTCCGCGACCGGGTGCAGCTGGTCATCGTCGCCTACGAGGACGGACTGGTGGGACGCGACTGACATCGATGTCAATCCGTGGCTGCAGAATCTTGTGCATCGATGGTTGTGACGGTCAGGATGTGGTACGCCCGCCCGCCATCCACAGCCCCGCCACCACCCTTGGCAGGACTGAAGGCCCTATTAAATGAGGAGACCGCATGCACCGGCCACGCCGGGGCGCCGCGATGGTGTCCCTTGCTCTGATGGCCTCCATGGCCGTCGGGAGCCCGGCACGAGCAGCCGAAGAGTCCTTCGCGTCGTCCTTCGAGGCCGGCGATCCGCAGCCGGCCTGGGCCGACACGGTCGACACCGGCCCGGACGGGCAGCCTCGCAAGAGCGGCGTGGACGGCAACGTCGTCGTCGGCATCCCCGGCAGCCTGCGCGACCGGGTGATCGACATCCAGGCGAACGCGCAGCCGAACTCCAACGAGGGCGTGCGCAACCTCAACGACGGCGACCCCGAGACGAAGTGGCTGGTGGACACGCCGACGTCGTGGGCGCAGTACACACTGGACGAGGCCGCCACCGCGATCCGCTACACGATGACCTCGGCCAACGACGCGCCGGAGCGTGACCCGCGGGACTGGAACGTGCAGGGGTCGGCCGACGGGTCGAGCTGGACCACGGTGGACAGCCGGACCGGGGAGAGCTTCGCCGAACGGTTCCAGACCAAGACGTACGAGATCGCCGACCCCGGCTCGTTCAAGATCTACCGGCTGAACATCACCGGGCACCCTCCGGGAACCTGACGCAGCTCGCCGGCTGGGAGCTCGCCGACGACTCGACCACGACGCCGCCGGGCAGCGACATGCAGAGCCGGATCGGCGCCGGGCCCGCGAGTTCGCCCACCGCGAAGGCGGGCGTGGGCTACACCGGGCTGAAGGCGTTCCAGATCGCGGGGCGGCACACCGCGCAGGGGCGCGCATACTCGTACAACAAGGTCTTCGACGTCGACGTCGAGGTGACCGCGCAGACCGAGCTGTCCTACCTGGTCTTCCCCGAGTTCAACCGCGACGACCTCAGCAACCCGGCGACGTACACGGCGGTCGACCTCGCCTTCACCGACGGCACCTACCTGTCCGACCTGCACGCCGTCGACCAGCACGGCACGGTGGTCAGCCCGGCCGCGCAGGGCGCGGGCAAGACGCTCTACACCTCGCAGTGGAACAAGCGGATCTCCCGGATCGGCGCGGTGGCCGAGGGCAAGACCATCGACCGGATCCTGGTCGGCTACGACAAGCCGTCCGGGCCGACGCAGTTCCGCGCCTGGTTCGACGACCTCGCGCTGTCGAACGTCGAGCCGGCCGCCCCGAAGGAACATCTGAGCGACTGGGCGGACACCCGACGGGGCACCAACTCGTCCGGCTCGTTCAGCCGCGGCAACAACTTCCCGGCCACCGCGGTCCCGCACGGCTTCAACTTCTGGACCCCGGTGACCAACGCCGGCACCACCAGCTGGCTGTACGAGTGGCACCGCGACAACAACGCGGCCAACCGCACCACCATCGAGGCGTTCTCGGCCAGCCACGAGCCCAGCCCGTGGATGGGTGACCGGCAGACCTTCCAGGTGATGCCGTCGGCCGCGGCCGGCACGCCGGACGCGAACCGGGCCGCCCGGGCGCTCGCCTTCGGCCACGAGAACGAGGTGGCCAAGCCGTACCACTACGGCGTCACCTTCGACAACGGGATGAAGACCGAGTTCGCGCCGACCGACCACGCGGCGCTGTTCCAGTTCACCTTCACCGGCGACAGCTCCAACGTGATCCTGGACAATGTGGACGATCGGTCCGGGCTGACCATCGACGCGGCGAACCGGTCCTTCTCCGGCTGGACCGACGTGAACAGCGGAGGCCTGTCGGCCGGCTGGACCCGGATGTTCGTGTACGGCACGGTCGACGCGCCGGTGACCGCGAGCGGCCTGCTGCCCGCCGGCAACCGGCCGTCCACCGGATACCTGAAGTTCGACACGACGACCGACAAGACGGTGTCGATGCGCATCGCCACCTCGCTGATCAGCGTCGACCAGGCCGAGCGCAACCTGGCCCTGGAGCTGGCCGAGGACGCCACCGTCGCGTCGGTGGGCGCGGCGGCCCGTGCGCTGTGGGACAAGAAGCTGACGACCATCGAGGTGGAGGGCGCGTCCGAGGACCAGCTCACCACGCTCTACTCCAACCTGTACCGGCTGTTCCTCTACCCGAACTCGGCCTACGAGAACACCGGCTCGAACGACAGCCCCGTCTACAAGCACACGGTGCAGTCCGCCGTCACCAGCCCGCCGAGCACGCCGACCGAAACCGGGGCACCGATCAAGGACGGCAAGGTGTACGTGAACAACGGCTTCTGGGACACCTACCGCACGACCTGGCCGGCGTACTCGTTGCTGACCCCGGCGCAGGCCGGCGAGATGGTCGACGGGTTCGTCCAGCAGTACAAGGACGGCGGTTGGATCTCCCGGTGGTCGGCGCCCGGCTACGCCAACCTGATGGTCGGCACCAGCTCCGACGTGGCGTTCTCCGACGCGTACCAGAAGGGCATCGACTTCGACGAAGAGGCGGCCTACCGGGCCGCACTGCGCAACGCCACCGTGACGCCGCCCAACGACAACGTCGGGCGCAAGGGCATGGCCACGTCCATCTTCAAGGGCTACACGCCGTACGACGTGACCGGCGAGGCGATGTCCTGGGCGATGGACGGCTACATCAACGACTTCGGCATCGCCACCATGGCGGCGAAGCTGGGCCACGACGAGGAGGCGGAGTACTTCCGCAACCGGGCGCTGAACTACGTCAACATGTTCGACCCGGCGGTCGGCTTCTTCCAGGGCCGCAACTCGGCGGGCGGCTTCCGCCTCGGCCCGAACGAGTACGACCCGCGGGTCTGGGGTTACGACTACACCGAGACCAACGGCTGGAACATGGCGTTCCACGTGCCGCAGGACGGCCAGGGCCTGGCCAACCTGTACGGCGGCAAGGACGGGCTGGCTAAGAAGCTGGACACGTTCTTCGCCACCCCGGAGACGGCGACCTTCCCGGGTTCCTACGGCGGCGTGATCCACGAGATGCTCGAGGCGCGCGACGTCCGAATGGGCCAGTACGGCCACAGCAACCAGCCGTCGCACCACATCATCTACATGTACGACTACGCCGGGCAGCCGCACAAGACGCAGGCACTGGTCCGCGAGGCGCTGTCCCGGCTCTACCTGGGCAGCGAGATCGGCCAGGGCTACCCGGGCGACGAGGACAACGGCGAGATGAGCGCCTGGCAGATCTTCGGCGCGCTCGGGTTCTACCCCCTGCAGATGGGCAGCCCGCAGTACGCGATCGGGTCGCCGCTGTTCACCAAGGCCACGGTGAACCTGGAGAACGGCAAGAAGATCGTCGTCAACGCCCCCGGCAACAGTGCGACGAACGTCTACGTCCAGTCGCTGACGGTCAACGGTTCGTCCTACACGTCGACGTCGCTGCCACATGACCTGCTGGCCACCGGCGCGACGCTCGACTTCGAGATGGGCTCCTCGCCCTCGACGTGGGGGGCCGACTCGCCGCCGCCGTCGCTGACCTCCGGCGACAAGGTGGCGACGCCGCTGCGCGACCTCACCGGTCCGGGCAAGGGCACGGCGTCCGAGCCGGCGTTGGTCGACGACACGACCGCCACCCGGGCGCCGCTGGCGGACAACCGATTCCGGTACCAGTTCGCCGGCGGCGGCGAGCAGCCGACGTTCTACACCCTCACGTCGAGCGCGACGGCCGGCGACCCGTCGGCGTGGAAGCTCGAGGGTTCCTACGACGGGACCACGTGGACGACGCTGGACGAGCGGACCGGTCAGAGTTTCGACTGGCGGCTGCAGACCCGGCCGTTCAAGATCGCGCACCCCGGCCGGTACGCGCACTACCGGGTCGCGGTCACCGCCGGGACCGCGGCGCTCGCCGAGGTCGAGCTGCTCGGGCAGCCCGCCGCGGCCTGCACCACGACGATCGGCGACAAGGTGGTCGGCGGCTTCACGGTGAAGTCCGGCACCACATGCCTGACGTCGGGCGCCACGGTCACCGGCTCCATCACCGTCAAGAAGGGCGCCTCGCTCTACGCCAACGGCGCCACCGTGCGGGGAGACGTGACGGCCACCGAGGCCGCGACGGTGTCGCTGCTGAACACGACGGTGACCGGCGCGGTGAAGGCGGTCGACTCGGGTCCCGTGGGGCTGGAGAATTCGGTCGTCCGCGGCTCGGTGACGTTGCGCCGCAACCACACCGCCACGGTCGTCTCGGCCAGCCGGATCACCGGCAGCCTGTCCTGCTCCGGCAACGACCCGGCGCCCGACGACAACGGCCTGCCCAACCGGGTCGCCGGCCAGGTGCAGGGCCAGTGCGCCAAGCTCTGACGCACCGGTGAGTGAGCGGGGGCCGTGCCGGGCCGGCACGGCCCTCGATTACTGTGGTCGGATGGCAGCGATCCGGGACATCGTGGTGGACTGCTCGCATCCGGCGTCGGTGGCCCGTTTCTGGGCCGCCGTGCTGGACGACTACGCGGTCGCGCCGTACACCGAGGAGGAGCTCGCCCGCATCGGCGGCGACCCCGAGAACGACCCCTCGGTCCTCGTCGAGCCGGCCGGTGACGGGCCGCGTTTCTTCTTCGTTCTGGTGCCGGAGGCCAAGACGGTCAAGAACCGCCTGCATCTGGACCTGCGCGCTGAGGATTTCGACGCGGAGCTGGACCGCCTGATCGGTCTGGGCGCGATGGTGTTCGCCGACCTTCCGGAGTGGACGGTGCTTCAAGACCCCGAGGGCAACGAGTTCTGCCTGCTCAAGAACTGAGCGTGGGAGGCGGCCAGCCGTTCCCAGAACGCGTCCCGGCCGGCCGGCGGCACGTCGTCGAGGGTGAGTCCGAAGACGTCGGCCAGCGCGGTGAAGTAGTCGCGCCGGTCCTCCAGCACGGTGCGGGTGTCGGCGTCCCCGACCCGGGTCAGGACGAGCCCGCGCAGCGAGTCGACGCCGGTCGCGTCCCGCCGCTGCACGGTGGCGACCCGCACGAAGCCCGAGTCGGGAGACGTCGACAGAAACTTGTGCTGATCGGCGAAGGCGGACATCTCGGCAGGCGAAGCGCGGAAGTCCATGCCGAGGAACGAGCCCCGGGCGTCGTGGTCGAACCGCCAGCCGCCCGGCTCGACCTCCGACGGGCGCAGCCGGTAGCGGAACGGGCCCTGCTCGTACTCGCCGGGCACCAGCGGCAGCGGCTCGTGCAGCGCGTCGCCGAGACCGAGGTCGACGAACCAGCGGCCCTCGGGCGACGCCTCGGACGGCAGCCCCGACACGGTGAGCACCAGGTGGTTGGCGGTGACGCCGGCCGGTAGCTCGGCGCTGCCCTGCACTCCCCCGACGTGCCGCGTGACGGAATAGCCGAGCGCCCGCAGCAGCTCCGAGAATGCGCCGTTGAGGTGATAGCAGTAGCCGCCGCGCCCGCGCAGCACGAACGCCACCGACTCGGCCGGCTCGACGGTGCGCCGCTGGCCGAGCCAGATCCACAGACATTCGTACGGCACGCGCTCGGCGTGCGCCCGGTGCAGCGCGTGCAGGGCCTCCACGCTCGGGCTCTGCGCAGAGAGCCCGAGCCGTCGCAGGTATGCGGGGACGTCGACGGTCACCCGGCCATTATGAGAGCGTCAGGGCGTAGAAGTTGATCCGTTCGTCGTTCGGGAGGGTCAGCGAGCGCAGCTGCTTGCCCTCGGCCAGGCGCAGGTTCAGGCCGAAGAGGTTGGTCGCCGGGCCGTCCGTGCCCTGGCCGGCCTTGATGCGGTGCGGCATCGACAGCAGCACCGACGTGCCCGGGGCGGCCGCGTTGCACCAGTCGCCGACCGTGATCGAACGCTCCTCCGACGTCCCGTCGGTGTACCCGATGGTGACCGCCCCGCTCACCGGGCCGTTGTACGAGGTCACCACGAACGACGCCGAGGAGTACGAACCCTCCGGCAGCAGCAGCGACTGCCCGGCCGCGGGCCGGAAGTTCTTCGCCGTGCCGGTCGGGTCCGGCGCCAGGTAGGTCGTCCCGTTCCAGGTGACCGGCCCGGCCGCGGGCAGCAGGTCGCCGTCGTAGCTCCAGCCGCCGCCGTCGAAGTTGCCCTCGTCCGGCCGCGCGACGGTCGCGGTGCCGTCGCGGGTCGGCTCGAGGTCGATCGCGCAGCCGCCGGTGACGGCGGTCGAGCAGGTCAGGGCCGGTTTCACGGTCACCGTCGCGGTCTTGGTCACGGTGTTCGCTCCCGTCACGGTCACGTCGATCGGATACGTCCCGTTCGCCGTCCCGGCCGGCGCGGTCACCGTTACCGTGCCGGTCAGCGAGACCGGCAGATGGTTGGACGTCAGCGTGCGCTGCCGCGGCTTTACGGCGACTGTCCATCCGGCCGGCCCCGTGGCCGTGATCGCCGGCGTGATCGTGCCCGGCGCCTGGGCCACCACGTCCACCGAGAACACCGTCGTGCCACCGGCCGGCATCGCGACGGTCGACGGTCGCAGGGCGGCGTCGACGTGCCGTCGCGCGTCCTGGGGCGCCTTGTTCACCGACGGCGGCTCGGCGGCCTTGCCGGTGCCCCAGCCCGAGGGCCGGTCGCCGACGGTGTGCGCGATCGTGCCGCCGTCCGCGACGGACGCCCACGTGACCCAGTTCTTCGTCTGCGCCTTCCCGTCCAGCCGGACACTCTGGATGTACCGCTTCTCGTCCGTCACGCCCGGGGCGGTGATCCGCAGGGTTCCGTCACCCGTGCGGACCGTGGCGCCGGGGAACTGCGGGCTCGACAGGGCCAGGAAATTTGCGCCGCTCATCGTCGGGTAGAGGCCGAGCGAGGAGAACACGTACCAGGCGCTCATCGTGCCGAGGTCGTCGTTGCCGGTCATGCCGTCCGGGCCGAGGGTGAACAGCGTCATCTGCGCGCGGACGACGGTGGCGGCCTTCGCCGGGGCGCCGGCCCAGTGATACATGTACGGCGCGAGCAGGTCGGGCTCGTTGTTCGGGTTGTACGTGGGCTTGGCGTAGTAGTCGTACGGCGCGGCGATCCAGTCCTCCCGCGCGGTGCGGGCCGGATCGGTGAGCAGCTTGTCGTAGACGAAGAAGTCGTCGAGGCGCTGCTCGGTCCGGGCCCGGCCGCCCATCAGCTGGACCAGCCCGGACGGGTCCTGCGGCACCAGCCACTGGTACTGGTACGAGCCGCCCTCGTGGAACTGCTCGGCCGCCGCGACCGGGTCGTACGGGGTGAGCCAGGTGCCGTCGACGGTCCGCGGGCGGAACGTCTCGGTGCCCTTGTCCCACAGGTTCCGGAACCACTGGCCCCGCTCGGCGAAGAGGGCGGCGTCCTCGGACCTGCCGAGGCCACGGGCCATCAGCGCGAGCGAGGCGTCGGCGGCCGAGTACTCGAGTGTCGCCGAGGCCGGGTGGTCGCAGTCGTTGTCGCCGCCCTTGTCGACGCAGTCGGTGCCGAGTTTGAGCCCGGACGGGATGTAGCCGCGGTCGGCGTAGTGGTCGACGCCGGTCCGCCCGTTGTACGGAGAGCCGGCCGGCGGCTGTTCCAGCGCGTTCCGGCGAAGCAGCTCGTACGCCTCCTGCTCGTGCCCGGCCAGCAGTCCCTTCGACCAGGCCTCGACCAGGAACGGGGTGACCGGATCGCCGGTCATGATGTTGGTCTCGCTGTTCGCCAGCGCCCACCGCGGCAGCCAGCCGCCGTCCCGCCCGATCGCGACCACCGACAGCGCCACGTCCCGCGCGACGTCCGGGGCGATCAGCTCGAGCAGCTGGTTCTGCGGGCGGTAGGTGTCCCACAGCGAGAAGTTCTGGTACGGCATGTAGCCCTCGGCCCGGTGCACCTCACGGTCGAAGCCGACGTAGGCGCCGTCCACGTCACCGGCCAGGTTCGGGTGCAGCAGGGAGTGGTAGAGGGCGGTGTAGAAGGCGGCCCGGCGGTCGCTCGTACCCCCGTCGATCTTGATCCGGTCCAGCTCGTCCACCCACCGTGCGCGCAGCGCGGCCCGGACCTTGTCGAAGTCGTAGCCGTCCGCGGTCTCCGCGGCCAGGTTCTTCCGCGCACCCTCGAGCCCGGTGTACGAGAGCCCGACCTTGACCACGACGTCCCGGTCGGCGGAGGCGTCGAACGTGACGTACGCGCCGTTACCGCCCGGCCCTGCCGCATCCCGGCTACCTTCAACCATTGTCGCATCGCGCCAGACCCCGAAGGCGGCGAACGGCCGGTCGAAGCCGGCGGTGAAGTAAACGGTGTGGTCGTCCTTGCCGGCGCAGAAGGTGCCGGCGTTCACGCGGCCCTCGATGGTCCGGTCGCCGACCACGTGGATCTCCGAGCCGAACACGTTCTGATTCGCCTTGCCGGTGTTGAACAGGACGTTCGCGGCGTCGGTGGCCGGGAAGGTGTACCGCTGCCAGCCGGTGCGCGCGGTGGCGGTGAGCTCGGCGTCGACGTCGTAGCGGGACAGCCCGACGCGGTAATACCCCGGCTCGGCGTCCTCGTCGTCGTGCGTGAACCCGGACTTGTACGCGTTGTGGTCGGTGCTGGTCACCGCGCCGGTGGTCGGCATGATCGGCAGCTCGCCGGCCACCCCGCAACCCACCCCGGAGAGATGCGTCTGGCTGAAGCCGTAGATCGCGTTCTGCGTGTAGTCGTAGCCGCCCTGGCCGCCCGTGTCCGGGCTGACCTGCACCATGCCGAACGGCGCGGCGGCGCCCGGGAACGTGTTCCCGAAATTCTGCGTGCCCACGAACGGATGCACGAGGTCGATCGGCGCCGGCTCGTCCGCGGCGGCCGCGGGGCTCGCGTGCGCGAAGGGCACCAGCAGGGCGGCGGCCACGATCAGGCGGCGCAACATCGGCAAACCTCCGGTGAACAACGTCATCTTCGCCTGACAACGTTGTCACCACGCACTGACGAAAGTCAATGCGTAACCCGTTTGCACCCCGGCCCTTCCCTGCTCTGACGGCGGAACCACTCAAGGCCGGGCCGCAGCACCCGATGTCTCCCGTACGGGCCGCCCAACCGGGGTGGTCCCTCGTGCGGCGGAGTGAATCTCTGATGGCTGTCACCACCGTGCCCGGCGACCTCGGGCAAGGCGCCCGGCGCCGCTGGCGCAACGTGTGCGTGCTGGTCGCCGTCGTGGTCGCCGGGTTCGCCGGAGTGCTCGGCCTCGGCATCGGCGGGGAAGCGCTCGGCCAGACCGTGTCCAACGTCGGGCTGTGCGCCGGCGCGTTCTTCGCCGCCGTCGCCTGTCTGCGCCGGGCCACCGGCTATCGCGGGCGGCGGCGCTGGGGCTGGGCGCTGATCGGCCTCGGCGTGCTGGCCTGGGGTTTCGGCCAGGGCGAATGGGTCTACCTCGAGTCGTACCTCGGTGACGAGGTGCCGGTCCCGTCGCAGGCCGACATCGGCTACCTCGGCATGGTCCTGCTCACCCCGATCGGCCTGCTGATCCTGCCGAGCACCGCGCAGGCCCTGGCCAACCGCGCCCGCAGCGTGCTGGACGGCATGATGGTCGCCTCGTCGCTGCTGCTGATGGCCTGGATCATCATCGTCGAGCCGCTGCTGCTGGCCGGCGGGGACAGCGCCCTGGCCCTCTACATCTCGCTCGCCTATCCGCTCGGCGACGTCGTGATCCTCACCATCGTCGTCTACATGCTCGCCCTGCAGCGCTCGCGCACCCAGGACTTCGCCCGGCTGGCGCTGGTCGGCGCCGGCATCGCGGCCTTCGCGGTTTCCGACATCGGGTACGCGTACCTGAACCTGATCGGCGCGTACGCCTCCGGCGGCATCACCGACGTCGGCTGGTTCGCCGGCTTCTCGCTGATCCTGCTGGCCGCCCGCAAGCCCCCGGCCACGGATGTGCCCGGCCCTTCCCCGGCCGAAAAGGAGCAGACCGACCAGCCGGTGGGCGTCCTGCTGCCGTACCTGGCCGTGCTCGCCGCCCTGGCCACCAGCGTGGTGTGGTTCGCACGCACCGGGCACTCCGACGCGTTCGTCGCGTACACCCGCTCGGCGCTGATCCTGCTGATCGTCGGTCGGCAGCTGCTCACCTTGCTGGAGAACCGCAGCCTCACCCGCAACCTCGAGACCCGGGTGGCCGACCGCACCGCCGAGCTCTACGCCAGCGAGCAGCGCTTCCTCGCGCTCGTGCAGCACAGCTCCGACGTGGTCACCGTGGTCAGCCCCGAGGCCGACGTGCTCTACCAGAGCGAGTCGGTGCAGAAGGTCTTCGGCTATCCCGCGCACGTGCTCACCGGCCGCCGCCTGACGAACCTGATCGACCGAGAGTCGGCGGTCCGGCTGGCCCAGGGGCTGCGCTCGGTGGCCGGCCGCCCGTACGCGACAACCGTCCTGGAACTGACCGTGCGGCACCGCGACCGCCGCGTGCGCCAGGCTGAGATGACCATCACCAACCTGCTCGGCGACCCCAGCGTCGGCGGCCTGGTGCTGAACACCCGTGACATCAGCGAGCGCAAGGAGCTGCAGGAGCAACTGGTGCACGAGGCGTACCACGACGCGCTCACCCAGCTGGCGAACCGCGCGCTGTTCCGCGAACGGGTCGGCGACGCGCTCGGCTCGCTCACCGGCGATGACGACGTCACCGTGCTGTTCCTCGACCTGGACGGGTTCAAGGAGGTCAACGACAGCCTCGGGCACCTGGCCGGCGACCAGCTCCTGGTGCAGGTGGCCGACCGGCTGCGAGCCGCGGTGCGCGAGGGCGACGTGGTGGCCCGCTTCGGCGGCGACGAGTTCGCGGTGCTGATCGCCGCGCCGCTGGGCGCTCCCGACGCCGAGATCGTCGCCCAGCGGATCGTGGACAACCTGCACGAGCCGTTCCGGATCGACACCCGCGACATCCACGTGCAGGCATCCATCGGCCTGTCCTCGGCCGGGCTGCTCGCCGACCTGGCCGACGGCGGCGTACATAAAAAATATAATGAAAAAAAGCATCATTATACTAACGTTATACCAACATTATACTCTCATTAT
>NZ_JBFAZH010000123.1:0-11454 GCF_040681735.1 Actinoplanes sp. NPDC051633
TGTGCACTCCCGAACCCCCCCGGCCCATTCTCCCCGCGCCGACGTGTTCGCCCCGCGGGCCAACCCCGGCCGGGAGCCCCGGCGGGGCACCCACTTTTCGCTAGGTGGTCTCGGCCGGCTCGGGGGCGGGGTCGGCGGGCAGGGCCGGCCCTGCCGGCTTGCGGCGGTAGCGGCGGAAGGCCCAGATGACGGCCCAGAGCGGCAGGCCCAGCGCGATCAGCCAGGGCAGCAGCGCGCCCATCACGGTGACCAGGACGGACAGTGAGGCGACCAGGGCATCCCAGCCGCCGCGCAGGCCGGCCAGGAAGCCGGGAGCCGGATCGTCGTCGCCCGGCGTGGCCGCGGCCGGACCGAGCAGCACCGCGGTGATCGTGGACAGTGCGGTCAGGTCGGCCAGCCGGCGCTTCTTGGCCTGCAGCGAGGCCAGGTCGGACTCGCGGGTCGCGACCTCGCGCTCCAGCATCACCAGATCGGTCAGCGAGTTCGCCCTGGCCAGCAGCTTGCGCCCACTGTCCACCCGGGCCTGCTGCACGGTGATCCGGGCGTCCAGGTCGACGGTCTGCTCGGTGACGTCCTCGGTGTTGATCCCGCGCTCCACCTCGTCGCCGAGGCCGGCGAGCTGGTTGACCACGTCGGCGAACTTCTCGGCCGGCACCCGCAGGGTCAGCGAGGCGTTGTCGTTGCCGCCACCACCGCTGTTGCGGTTGTCCGCCCCGACGAAGCCACCGGCGCCGCCGGCATAGCCGGTGGCACGGGCGGCCGCGGCGTTGACGTCCTTGACGCGGACCGTGATGTTCCCGGTGTAGATGATCGAGCGCTGGTCGACGCTCAGGTCCGGCGCCTGGGCCGGTTCGTTCTTCGCCGCCGCCCCGCCCTGCGCCGCCTGGTCGGCCTGCGCCGGCTCGGCCTGCTCGACCGCGGGCGCGGGTGCGCCACCCGCGGACGAGCTCTGGGCGGCGCTGTCGTCGCTGCCGGAGCCGCATCCGGCCAATAACACTCCGGCCGCGAGCGCGGCACCGATCATTCGTGTGATACGCATGGTTTCCTCCGAACCCCGTTTCGGTAAGGCACCGGTGAGACGCGCGACATGCGTCCCGCGGTTCCGGCAGACTTCGATCCAGACGTCACGATTCAGTAGCGGAGGAATATCGTGCGGATCACCAAGCACACGCACTCCTGCCTGCGCATCGAGGGCGACGGCGTGCTGGTCGTCGACCCCGGCGTGTTCGGCGAGAGGTCCGACCTTTCCGGCGCGGACACCGTGCTGATCACGCACGAGCATCCGGACCATCTCGACGTGGGCGCGCTGGCGGCGGCCGCCGCCGAGCGGCCCGGCATGCGGGTGGTTGCGCATCCCGACGTCGTGCCGCAACTGGCCGAGGTCGATGCGGAGGTGACGGCGGTGGAGCCGGGTGCGGAGTTCAGCGCCGCCGGGTTCACCATCCGCGCGTACGGCGGGCAGCACGCGATCATCCACCCCGACCTGCCGCGGATCGCCAACATCGGCTTCCTGGTCTCGGACGGCCGGTCGAACCTGTTCCATCCCGGCGACTCCTTCGTCGTCCCCGCGGACGTGCAGGTCCAGACGCTGTTCGTCCCGTTCCAGGCGCCGTGGTCCAAGATCTCCGAGGCGATCGAGTACGTGCGCGCGGTGCACCCCGAGCGCGCCTTCGCCATCCACGACGCGTTGGTCAAGGACTTCGCCGCCGGCATCTACGACGGTCACTTCGATCGGCTGTCCGGCACCCGCTACGCCCACGTCGCCCCCGGCACGACGATCGACTGATGCCGGCCGCGACCGACGAGATCATCCGGCGGATGTACGAATCCCCGCCGGAGGGGTTCGTCGCGGCCAGGTCCGCGGCCATCGCCGACGCGAAGAAGTCCGGCGACAAGCTGGCGGTGAAGCGCCTGACCGCCCTGCGCAAACCGACCGTGGCGGCCTGGCTGGTGAACCTGCTGGCCCTCAAACGTCCGGAGCTGATCGACCAGCTCGTCGAGCTGGCCGAGGGGCTGCGGGTTGCCCAGCGCACCCTGCAGGGCGACGAGCTGCGCGAACTGTCCACACAGCGCCGCCAGATCGTCTCCGCGCTGGTGAACGAGGCCCGCAAGCTGGCCGTGGCGGAGGACCGCGGGCTGGCCGGCAAGCTGCCGCTGGGCGAGGTCGAGGCCACGCTGACGGCGGCGCTGGCCGAGCCGGAGGTCGCCGAGCAGGTCCGCAGTGGGCGGTTGGTGCGGGCGGCAACGTACGCGGGCTTCGGTGAGGTTCCGCGCCCGCGACTGCGCCTGATCAGCGGCGAAGCGTCCGAAGCGGAGGAAGACGAAGCCGAGGACGAGGTCGCGGACGACGACGACGCGGAGGAGGCGCACGAGGGTCCGAGCGCCCGGGAGAAGGCCGCGGCCGAGAAGAGACGCCGTGAGATCGCCGAGCGCCGCCGGGAGCTGAAGCGGGAGCTGTCCGCCGCGCAGGCCGCCGAGAAACGCGCCGACGACCAGCTGGACAAGGCCGAGTCGGCCGAGCGCGACGCGAATCACACCGTCGAGGACATCGACAACGAACTGGCCGAGTTGGAGCGACGCCGCACCGAGGCGCAGGCCGAGGTGGGCCGCCGCAAGCTGGCCAGGCGGGCCGCGGAGCGCGAGGCGGCCGCCGCCCGGCGCCGGGTCGGCGACGCCGAGGCCGCCATCGAGGACCTGGATGCCGACGCCCCGACGTGACTGATTCTCAATAGGAAGAGCAGAATCGTTTCGTGACCCCCGAACAGGCAGCCGCCAATGCCAAACCGGGACTCGCCAAGCTCGTGGGCGCCTTCGCCGAGTCGCCGCAGACCCTGCGCCGTGCACGACTGCTGGGGCTGTCCGGCTGGGCGTACCACGTTTCGGCGCGGGCCGGGGCGCTGGGCGATGTGCGGCCCGAGACGGTCACGGCGGCGATCGGGTTCATCGCGCCGGAGGCGGTGACCGACGGTTGGGAGGCGACGGCGAAGACGTCGGAGCCGATGGAGGTCGCCACCTGGCACCTGCACGAGCTGTGCCGGTGGGGCGCCGACCGGCTCGGCGGTTTCCCGCGGGTGGGGCGGCTCGTCGAGCTCTCCCGGCGGGTGGTGTCCGCCGTGGACGCCGCGGGTCTGCCGCTGTTCGCCGCCTGGCGCGCGATGCCGGTGCCGGAGTCCGCTCCGGGCGCCCTCGCGGCGGTGCAGCTCCACCTGTTGCACGAGCACCGGCTGGGCGTGCAGGTGGTCGCGATCCGGGCCAGCGGGCTCACCCCGCTGCAGGCCATCATCGCCGGTCCGGAGGGCGAGACGGGCGCGGTCGCGTTCGGCTGGCAGCCGCCGTACCCGCCGGCCGGGCCGACCGTTCGCCGTCTCATGTGGGCGGAGTCGGTGGCCGACGCGCTCGCCGGGCAGGCGTACGGGACGCTGACCCGCGAGGAGCGGGTCGAGCTCATCGGCCTTTTGGAGTCGCTGTCCACCCGGCTGAGCAGCTAAATTGCCGGGGTGACTGCGCTGCCAGCGGGTTGGATCACCCGCCGCCCGACCCTCGACGACATTCCCGCCCTGCTGAAGATGGTGCACGCCAGCGACGTCGCGGCGGTGGGCGAGCCGGACTTCAGCCCCGATGCGGTGCGCGAGGCGCTGACCGGCCCGAACACCGACATGGCGGTGGACTGCTGGGTGGCCCTGGATGCCGACGGCGACATCGTCGGCTGGGCGTACCCGGACAACAGCTCCGGCGGCGATCGGGAGTTCATCGAGGTCTACGTGTGGCCGGAGCGCGGCGTGCCCGCGCTCGAGCCGTTGCTGGCGCTGATGATGGGGCGGGTCGCCGAGCGGGCGGAGCGGTTCGGCCACGACCCGTACACGGTCCGGGCCGGCGCGGTGCCGACCGAGACGGCGTGGATCGCCACGCTGACCGAGGCCGGGTTCGACTTCCTCAAGCAGCACGCCCGCATGACGATGTCGCTCGCCGACGTCTCGCCGACACCACCCCGGCCGCCGGCCGGCCTCACCGTCCGGCCGCTGCGCCATCAGGACAAGGCAGAGCTGCGCGCCTTCCACGCGGTCGTCGAGGAGGCCTTCCGCGACTCCGACCACCCCGCCGACGACTTCGCGACCTGGCTCGGCCGGGTCCACGCGGAGTCGTCGGTGTCCTGGGACGAGTGGTTCGTCGCCGAGGCGGACGGGCGGATCGTCGGGGCGCTGCAGTCGTCCGACAGCGGCGGCGAGAGCGACGAGGGGTGGGTGCGCAATCTGGCGGTGCTGCGCGCGTACCGGAAAAGGGGTGCGGGTGAGGCGCTCCTGCGCCGGGCCTTCGCCGCCTATGCCGCGAACGGCCGGAGCCGGGCGGGTCTGGGTGTGGACATGGCCAACCCGACGAAGGCGGCGCAGCTCTACCGTGCGGTGGGCATGCACCCGCTGTACGAGGCCAACATCTATCAGCGGACGATCAGCCGTCGGGGTTAGAGGTGCGGGTGGGGCGCTGGCGCAGCTCGTTGACGTAGTCGTCCGGCGCCCCGGCCTTCTCCGCCGCGTTCGCGATCTCGGAGAGGTACCACGCCGTGGGCATGCCGCCCTCGTACCCGTCGAAGACGTAGACCCAGGCGCTGAACTCGCCCTCGAGCGTGACAACACGCACGGTGAGCTTCTGGTACGCCCCGGCCGTCACTCCCTCGACCTCGTCGAGCTGGGCCGCGTCCCACGGATGCACGTCGTAGAGCGACACGAACACCCGGTCGCCGGGCGACTCGACGATCGTGGTGACCGCGCCCTCCCAGCCCATGTCACCCTCGCCGGCGAAGGTCAGCCGCCAGCCTTCTATCCACCCCACCCCGACCATGGGGGAGTGCGGACAGTAGGCCCGCATGCGGGCCGGATCGAGGTTTGAGCCATACGCGGCGTAATGACGCACGGCGATGACGATAACCGCAGTGGCGGGTGAGGGAGAATACGAGGGGTGCGTGTCGACGTGTGTTGGTTCCAAATCATGGAGGTTTGATCCCTTTGAGCCGGATTGTGATCATCGGCGGTGGGCCCGGCGGGTACGAGGCGGCTCTGGTCGCCGCGCAGCTCGACGCCGACGTGACCCTCGTCGAGGCGGACGGGGCCGGCGGAGCCTGCGTGTTGTCCGACTGCGTGCCGTCGAAGACCTTCATCGCCAGCTCGGAGATCGTGACCGGCTATCGGCACAACGAGCGCTTCGGGATCCGCAGCCCCGGGCTCGCGGGCGTCGAGGTGGACGCGGTCGCGGTCAACGAGCGGGTGAAGAAGCTGGCGCTGGCGCAGTCCGGCGACATCCAGGCCAAGCTGGTCAAGGCCGGGGTGGACGTGGTCACCGGCCGGGCGCGGATGGGCGAGGACACGCTGGGCCACACCCATCAGGTGTTGATCACTCCGGAGGGCGGCGAGAGTTACGCGGTCGATGCCGACACTGTCCTGCTGGCCACCGGCGCGACCCCGCGCGTGCTGCCCACCGCGGTGCCGGACGGCGAGCGGATCCTGGACTGGCGGCAGGTGTACGACCTGCCCGAGCTGCCCGAGCACCTGATCGTCATCGGGTCGGGTGTGACCGGCGCCGAGTTCGCCAGCGCCTACCTCGCGATGGGCGTACCCGTGACCCTGGTCTCCAGCCGGGAACGCGTGATGCCGCACGAGGACGCGGACGCCGCGATGGCGATCGAGCGGGTCTTCCGGGAGCGGGGCATGACGATCCTCAACCAGTCGCGTGCCGAGTCGGTGGAGAACACCGGATCCGGCGTGCGGGTGACGCTCACCGGCGGCCAGGTGGTCGAGGGCTCGCACGCGCTGATGGCGGTCGGCGCGGTGCCCAACACGGCCGACCTGGGCCTGCGGGAGTACGGCGTCGACGTGGCGACCGGCGGTTACGTCACGGTCGACCGGGTCTCGCGCACCAACGTGCCCGGCATCTACGCCGCCGGTGACTGCACCGGGGTGCTTCCGCTGGCCAGCGTGGCCGCCATGCAGGGCCGGATCGCCATCTGGCACGCGATGGGCGAGGCGGTCGCGCCGCTGCGGCTGCGGACCGTGTCGGCGAACGTCTTCACCGACCCCGAGCTGGCCACCGTGGGCGTCTCGCAGAACGACGTGGACGCCGGCAAGGTGCCCGCCCGCCAGGTGATGCTGCCGCTGACCGGCAACGCCCGGGCCAAGATGGCCGGGCTGCGGGACGGTTTCGTCAAGCTGTTCTGCCGCCCGGCCACCGGTCAGATCGTGGGCGGCGTCGTGGTGGCGCCGAAGGCGAGCGAGCTGATCCTGCCCATCACGATGGCGATCGAGAACAACCTGACCGTGGACCAGCTGGCCCACACGATCACGATCTACCCGTCGCTGTCCGGCTCGATCGCCGAGGCGGCGCGTCAGTTGATGCAGCACGAGCTTCAGTAGCGTCGCCGGCCTCGTCGTTCTTACGCCCGCCGAAGAGGGCGAGGATCCAGCCGGCCGTTCCGAAGATCACGGCGGCGGTGGCGGCCACGGCGAACAGCCGCCATGCCGACTGGGTCACCGCGGTGCCGCCGAGGTGGCCGACCAGCCCGCCGTACGTGGCCCAGGCGACCGCGGCGCCGCCGTCGTACGCGATGAACAGCTTGATGGGGTACCCGGAGCGGCCGGCGTGATAACCGGCCGCCATCCGCCCGCCCGGCACGAACCGGCACAGCAGCAGCACCAGCGGGCCCGGCTTGCGGAGACCCCTGGTGAACCGCTCGGCCGCGCGTTTGGTCTTCGACGCCTCCGGCGGCTCGCTGTCGTCCGATTTCGGGCCGAATTTGGCGCGCAAAATGGCGAGCCGGCTGCTGAGCCAGTGACTGTTGGAATTACCGGCTGTGCGCCCGAGGATGAATGCGATGGTGTCGCCGGTGAACATGCCCGCCGCACCGACAGCGATGACCAGCGGCAGGTCAAGCCCGCCGTACACGGTGAGTGCGCCGGAAGTGATCATGATCGCCTGGATCGGGACGACCGGAATCATGGCGTCCACGGTGAGGAAGCCGAAGAGCGCAAGGTACGCCCAAGCCGGTGTTGCCATGGCGGCCAACAGATCGGTCATGGGTAAACACCTCGCGGTTGGTGGGCTCACGACATTGTGCGTGTCCGGCCCTGTGAGCTGGCTGAGTTTTCAGCATGCGCCTCTCGGCGGCCTGCGTGATGGTGATGGTCGACACGCTACGTACCGAACGTTGTATTTGAAGTGCTAGCGGCCCAGTGTCGCGTAACTACACCGGCACGGCAGCCGTATTAACGGAGGTCGGGCGTAACGTAAGGGTGCGCCGCACCATCGGGCGGCCGTGGGCCGTCGGCGGGTCCCGTGCCGACGGCCCTTCTAACTGGTCGTGTCGTGACATGTGTTACCCCTGCGCAATGAGTTCTGCGTAGATTCAGGCCATGGCGGATCTGTTCGAGGAATACCGCCTCGGCCCCGGCTGGGACGAGATGTTCGCCGAGCTCGGGATGCCCCGCGAAAGCTACGAGGCGCTGCACGCCACCCTGCAGCCGCTGTCGAGCGCTGAGCTGGGCATACGCGCCGAGGTGCTGGCTCGTGCCTTCCTCGATCAGGGGATCACCTTTGCCCTGAAGGGCGTCGAGCGTCCCTTTCCGCTGGACATCGTGCCGCGGATCATCGCGGCCGCCGAGTGGCGCTCGGTCGAGCAGGGGGTGGCCCAGCGGATCCGCGCGCTCGAGGCCTTCCTGGCCGACGTCTACGGCGCCGGCCAGGTGCTCGCCGACGGCGTGGTGCCGCGGCGGATCATCGCGACCAGTGCGCACTTCCTGCGCCAGGCGGCCGGCATCAACCCGCCCAACGGGGTGCGCATCCACGTCGCCGGGGTCGACCTGATCCGCGACGAGCAGGGCACCTTCCGGGTGCTCGAGGACAACGTGCGCATCCCGTCCGGGGTCAGCTATGTGATGGAGAACCGGCGGGCCATGGCCCAGGTGCTGCCGGAGGTGTTCGCCGCCACCCGGATCCTGCCGGTCGAGTCGTACCCGGCGATGCTCCTGCGTGCGCTGCGCGCCGCCGCGCCGATCGGGGTGGGCGACCCGACCGTGGTCGTGCTCAGCCCCGGTGTCTACAACTCCGCCTATTTCGAGCACGCGCTGATCGCCCGCGAGATGGGCGTCGAGCTGGTCGAGGGCCGTGACCTGGTGTGCGTCGGCAACGACGTGGCCATGCGGACCACGGCCGGCGAGCAGCGGGTGGACGTCATCTACCGCCGCATCGACGACGACTTCCTCGACCCGGTGCACTTCCGGGCCGACTCGGTGATCGGCGTGGCCGGGCTGCTGAACGCGGCGCGGGCCGGGCGGGTCACGATCGCCAACGCGGTGGGCAACGGGGTCGCGGACGACAAGCTGCTCTACACGTACGTGCCGGATCTGATCCGGTACTACCTGAATGAGGAACCGCTGCTGCCGAACGTGGACACCTACCGACTCGACGAGCCCGGCGTGCTCGAGGAGGTGCTGCCGCGGCTGTCCGAGCTGGTGCTCAAGCCGGTGGACGGGGCCGGCGGTGCGGGCATCGTGATCGGCTCGCAGGCCACGCCGCCGGAGCTGGCGGCCGTGGGCGCACTGATCAAGGAGAACCCGCGCGGCTGGATCGCCCAACGCGAGGTGAAGCTGTCCATGGTGCCCACGCTGATCGGCAACCGGCTGCGCGGGCGGCACGTCGACCTGCGGCCCTTCGCGGTCAACGACGGGGAGCGGATCTGGGTGCTGCCGGGCGGGCTCACCCGGGTGGCGCTGCCCGAGGGCGCGCTGGTGGTGAACTCCAGTCAGGGCGGCGGGTCGAAGGACACCTGGGTGCTGGCCGACGGCACCGAGGGGGTGGAGTTCGAGATGCCCCACCTGCCCGCCGAGCCGGCCCCGCTTCCGGCGGCGGTCAGCCCCGACATCGGCCCGGGGGGCGCCGCCGCCGAGGAGCAGCAACAGCAACAACAGCAGGAGGGTGTCCCATGCTGAGCCGGATCGCCGAGTCGCTCTATTGGATCGGGCGCTACGTCGAACGGGCCGAGGACACCGCCCGCATCCTGGACGTGCATCTGCAACGCATGCTGGCCGACCCCTGGACCCAGGAGGACTCGGCCTGCCGCTCGCTGCTCGCGGTCATGGGCAAGCCGGCCGGCGACGACCCGGTCTCCGCCGCCCAGGTGATGAACCTGCTCGCCCTCGACGACCACAACGTCAGCTCGGTGGTCGGCTCACTGGGCGCGGCCCGCGAGAACGCCCGCGGCGCCCGCGAGACGGTGTCCTCCGAGATGTGGGAGTGCCTGAACGCCACGTGGCACGGGCTGCCCAACGCCCGGCGGCGGGTCGAGCAGCAGGGCGTGCACGCGTTCTTCCGCTGGGTGCGGGAGCGTTGCGCGGTGATGGCCGGGCTGACCGACGCCACCATGAGCCGCGACGAGGGCTGGCTGTTCCTGGTGCTCGGGCGCAGCGTGGAACGGGTGGACATGACCGCGCGGCTGCTGCGCACGCACGAGCGCGCCGGCGGCAGCATCCCGTCGTGGCTGACGCTGCTGCGGTCGTCCGGGGCCTGGGAGACGTTCCTGCGTACGTACCGCGGCTCGCTGGACGATCGGCACGCGGCCGAGTTCCTGCTGCTCGACCGGCTCTTCCCCCGCTCGGTCTTCGCGGCGCTGTCCACCGCCGAGGGCTGCCTGACCGACCTCGAGCCCGACCCGGGCCGGGCCGGCGTGGCCACCGACGCGCAACGGATCGTCGGCCGGGCCCGCACCAACCTGGAGTTCCGCGGCGCGGACGAGCTGATCGACGACCTGGCGACGGTGCTGGCCAGCCTCGAACGCACGTGTTCGCAGGTCAACGATGCGGTGTCGCGGCGGTACTTCCGGCAGACGACGGCGGTCAACTGGGTGCGGGGAGCGGTGGCCTGACGTGGACAGCTGGCGTCTGAAGGTGGTGCACAAGAACGGCTTCGACTACGCCGGGCCGGTGTCGTCGTCGTACAACGAGGCCCGGATGTGGCCGCGCAACGGCGCCCGGCAGGCGGTGCTGGACGCCCGGGTCGAGGTGTGGCCGCCGGCTCGCACGTACCGCTACGAGGACTACTGGGGCACCGTGGTGACGGCGTTCGACGTGCACGCCAAGCACGAGGCGCTGACCGTGACCGCCACCTCGACGGTCGAAACGCTGCCGCCCGGCGACCTGATCGAATCCGGCTCCTCTTGGGAAGCCGTGGACGTCGACCGATGGTACGAACTCATTCTGCCGACCAAGCGGACGTCGCTGAACGACGAGCTGAAGGGCATCGCCGCCGACATCAAGGACGCACACGCAACGCCGCACGCCGCGGCCATGGCCACCTGCGAGTTCATCCGCAGCCAGGTGACCTACCAGACCGGCGCGACCGGCGTCCAGACCGACGCGATCCATGCCTGGGAGCAGCGCAAGGGTGTCTGCCAGGACATCAGCCACCTCACCGTCGGCATGCTGCGGGAGATGGGCATGCCCGCCCGGTACGTGTCCGGCTATCTGCACCCCAAGCCGTCCGCGGGGATCGGCGAGAGCGTCGTCGGGCAGAGCCACGCCTGGGTGGAGTGGTGGGTCGGCCGGTGGACGGCCTTCGACCCGACCAACGGCGTGCCGGTCGGCGAGCGGCACGTGTCGGTCGGCCGCGGCCGCGAGTACGGCGACGTGCCGCCGCTCAAGGGCGTCTACGCCGGCCCGAAGAGCACCGGCCAGGCGGTCGAGGTCACCATCACCCGGCTGCGATGAAGGCCTATCACCACGGAGATCTGCGCCGGGCGCTGCTGGCGTCGGCGGCGGCCGCCATCGAGGAGGACGGCGTCGCCAAGCTGAGCCTGCGCGATCTGGCCCGGCGGGCCGGAGTGTCGCACGCCGCGCCGGCCCACCACTTCGGTGACAAGGCGGGGCTGCTCACGGCGCTGGCGGTCGAGGGGTATTCGCGCCTGGGCGAGGCGCTGTCGCAGGCGCACAGCTTCCTGGACGCCGGCGTGGCCTACGTGCTGTTCGCGGTGGAGAACCGCGCGCACTTCGAGGTGATGTTCCGGCCCGAGCTCTACCACGCCGACGACCCGGCGCTGGTCGAGGCGCAGGCGCGGTCGGGCGCGGCGCTCTATGCCGGGGCCGAGCAGATGCCGGACGCAGCGGCCGATCCCGGCCTGGTCCGGTCGACCGCCCTGGCGGGCTGGTCGATCGCGCACGGTTTCGCCACGTTGTGGCTGAGCGGAGCACTGCCGGACATGGGTACGTCGGTGGAGGACGCCGCCCGCACGGTGCTGCGCCGGCTCAACTCCTAAGAGATCAGGTGCTGCTCGATGCGGCTGAGCAGTGCCGTGCACCGGCGGACTTCGTCGAGGTCGTCGCCGATATCCGTACTTATGTTATAAGGTATATTACCAAATATTTTATAGGATTGGTTTTTAGGAAATTTAAACTGCAATATATCCTTGTTTAAAACTTG
>NZ_JBFAZH010000124.1:0-11286 GCF_040681735.1 Actinoplanes sp. NPDC051633
TGGACCGATCCGAAGCGGGACAACTTCTTCCACGCCCTGGCCGACCGGGTCGGCGCGACGGGCGCGCTGGACGCCTCGCTGCGGCAGGGCGCCGCCGCCGCGACCGCCGCGACCGCCGGGTTCGCGGAGTTCCTGCGCGACGAGCTGGCGCCCCGGGGCCGCGACAAGGAGGCCGCCGGCCCCGACCGGTACGCGCTGGCCTCGCAGTTCTTCCTCGGCGCCAAGGTGGACCAGGAGGAGACCTACGCCTGGGGCTTCGAGGAGCTGCACCGGCTGGAGACCGAGATGCGCGCGGTGTCCGCGATCATCGCCGGGCCCGCCTCGAGCATCGCCGACGGGGTGGCCGCGCTGGACGCCGATGCCCGGCGCTGGATCGCCGGCAAGGAGGCGTTCCGCGACTGGATGCAGCAGCTGGCCGACCGGGCGACCGACGAGCTGGGCGGCACGCATTTCGAGATCGATCCCCGGATGCGCACGCTGGAGTGCTGCCTCGCGCCGACCAGCGACGGTTCGATCTACTACACCGCTCCCAGTGAGGACTTCTCCCGCCCGGGCCGCATGTGGTGGGCGGTGCCCGAGGGCCAGACCAGGTTCTCCACCTGGCGCGAGACGTCGACCGTCTACCACGAGGGCGTGCCCGGCCATCACCTCCAGGTCGGGCAGACCCAGCTGCGCACCGATCTGCTGAACCGCTGGCAGCGGCTGCTCGCCTGGTGTTCCGGGCACGGCGAGGGCTGGGCGCTCTACGCCGAGCGCCTGATGGACGACCTCGGCTACCTGTCCGATCCGGGTGACCGGCTAGGGATGCTGGACGGGCAGGCGCTGCGCGCGGTCCGGGTGATCGTGGACATCGGCATGCACCTCGAGCTGGAGATCCCGCGGGACAACCCGTTCGGTTTCCACCCGGGTGAGCGGTGGACGCCGGAGCTCGGCTGGGAGTTCATGCGCGCCCACTGCCGGGTGGACGAGGGCGTGCTGCGCTTCGAGTGGCGGCGGTATCTCGGGTGGCCCGGGCAGGCTCCGTCGTACAAGATCGGCGAGCGGATCTGGCTGCAGGCGCGTGACGACGCCAAGGCCCGCAAAGGCGCCGATTTCGACCTCAAGACATTCCACCGGGATGCGCTGAACCTCGGTGTGCTGGGGCTCGACCCACTGCGGAAGGCGCTCGACCGCCTGTGAATCTCGGGCCGTTGTCCACATGTTGAGACAGATAGCGTCGGACAGCGTGTCCGTTGCGTTACCCAAGGTGAGAATCTGTCGCTCCGCAGTCGTGCGATCACGAAGCGTCTGCATCGGCGCCTGCGATCACTCAATGTCCAACGTGGAGAACGGCCGCATTCGATTCATGGCTGCGTACCGGAAAGTTCCGTCCGTGCCTTGACTAGGGCCGCGATTGCTTGAACGCTCGTTACAACCTTCACCCACCCTGCGCGTATCCCCCGATCAGACGACTCAAGACTGACCCTCGGGAAGGGGTCGCTTGTTTATTTCTCGGATAGATTGACCCGGATCGGTGCGCTCGATCGACTACGGAGAGTGATTCGAGTCCGGTGCCGGTCGCGCGTGCACGGCGGAGCCACCGGTTGGGTCCTTGGCGGAGGAAGAAGTAATGGCAGTCTCGGACGGAAACCAACCGTCACGTCTTCGTGCGGTGCTGACCGCCGTGCTGGCGGTCCTGATTCTGGTGCCGGCCGGCATCCTCTTTATTCGCGTCTGGCAGCAGAACGAGGATGACCGCAGCGACACCAAGCTCGAGCAACAGGGCGTGGAATATCTGGCCGGCCTGTCGCCACTGATCAGCGCGCTCGCCGAGGCGCAGTCCGCGGCGATCCAGGGCAGCGCTGAGGCGCCCGCGTCGCTCACCGCCGCGGTGACCCGGATGGGTGCGATCGACCAGCGGCTCGGCGACACGCTTTCGACCCGCGAGCGGTGGACGAGCCTGCGCGACACGATCGGCCGCCTGCCTGCGGTCAAGGGTGAGAAGACGCAGATCTTCCAGGCGCACGTCGAGGTCTCCGCGCTGGCCCTCGCGCTGGCTCGTGCGGCCGCCGAGAACTCCACCCTCAGCCGCGACCCGGACACCGACCTGGCGCACCTGCAACAGGCGCTCGCCGTCGACCTCATGGACACCGTCATCCAGGTCAGCCGCATGGGCGACCTGAGCCTGCTGGTGGCCGGCATCTCCGGCTCGGCCACCGAGAAGGCGCAAGCGCAGGCCGTCCTGCTGCCGCAGTTCGGTGCCGCGGTCAACCAGGTGAACGCCGACGTCGCCGGCCTCACCGACAACCTGCAGGCGGCCGTCGACGACACCACCAGCGTGACGCTCAGCGGCAGCCTGGTCAGCACGGTCGACGCCTTCCGCCGCGGGGTCGAGTCGTTCGTCCGTGGCGCCAGCCCGGCCACCACGCTGACCGGCAGCGGCCAGCCCCAACCGGCCGCGATGGCCACCGCGCAGAGCCAGCTGCAGACCTCGCTGGCGAGCCTCTCCGGTGTGCTGGTGCGCGAGATGGGCGGGCTGCTCGATGCCCGGTCGGACCGGCTGGACACCCGGCGCCTCGAGGCCATCGTGGTGGCCGCCGCGCTGGTCCTGCTGGTGCTGGCCGTGATCCTGCTGGCGACCGTCGGCCGGCGTCGCCGGGCCGCGGATTCCGCGGACGACGAGGCGTTGTCGGCGCTGCCCGATGCGCCCGACCCCTTCGCGCGCAGTTCCCTCGAGCCGCCTTACGGCGCCGAGGTCGGCTCCAACCGGCGGGAGCGTTCCGGTGCTGTTCGGTAGGTTGCGCATCCAGGGCAAGCTGGCCCTGCTCGTGATCATTCCCCTGCTCGGCGTCGTCGCTCTGGCCGTGCCGATCCTGCTCAACCGCATCAATGCGGCCCGCGACGCCCAGGGCCTGGAGGACCTGGTCCGCCTGTCGACCGAGGTCGGCTCCGCGGTGCAGGAGATGAACGACGAACGCCTGCTGTCGGTCGGCTTCATCTTCGGACAGGTCTCCAGCGACGAGCTGGTGCAGAAGAGCGCCCGCGTCCGCGACCGGCTGGTGCGCCTGTCTCAGCACGATGACGCACCCGCCGCGCTGTACCGCGCGGTCAACAGCGGTGCCCGGCTCAACGCGACGCGTGCCCAGGTGCTCGCCCGGGGCATCGCGCCCAACCAGGTCGTCGCCAACTTCGTCCAGATCAGCACACCGCTGATCGATTCCCTCGGCCTGGTCCGCCGCGCCGACCTCAACACCCAGGTCGGCCGGTCACTCTTCGCCCTGGACCGGGCGATGCGCAACGACGACCTGATCAACCAGGCCAGCTGCTACCTGACCCCGGCGGCGATCGGCGGCATCCCGCAGTTCATCGGCCTGTTCGCGCAGGTGCTCCTCCAGCTGCAGAACAACATCCTGAACGACCAGCAGTTCTTCACCCCGGACCAGTACAAGCTGTACCTGACCGCGCAGGACGCGTTCTCCGCCCGCGTGGGCAACGAGTTCCTCATCCGCGCGCCCCAGGACCCGGTCGGCGCCGTCGGGCTGCTCGACAAGACGACGCTGTTCCCGCAGCTGCGGTCGGTGAACGTGCTCGGTGGCTTCGTGCAGAAGCGGGTGGCCGCCGACGTCATCGCCGCCGTGTCGGCGAACCGGGACAGCGCGCTGCGGACCGCGCTGATCGTCGGTCTCGCCGCGCTGGCCCTGCTGGTGGTCGTGTTCGTGCTCAGCATCGGCATGTCCCGCGCGGTGGCCCGGCCGCTGCAGCGCCTCACCCGCTCGGCCGACCGGATCGCCCGCGCCGCCGAGACCGAGCTGGAACGCGTGGCCGACGACGAGGCCGAAGTCGCCAGACCGATTCGCATGGACGCGGTCGACGTCCAGGCCAAGGACGAGATCGGCGACCTGGCCCGCGCCTTCGACCGGGTGCAGACCACGGCCGTCCGGCTGGTGGAACGCCAGGTCATCGGCCGGCGCAACGTCGCGCAGATGTTCGGGCACGTGGGCCGGCGTACGCAGAACCTGGTCGGCCGCCAGCTCGCGCTGATCGACGACCTGGAGCGCCGCGAGGCCGACAGCGACCGGCTGCGCGAGCTCTACCGCCTCGACCACATGTCCAGCCGCCTGCGCCGCAACGCGTCCAGCCTCGTGGTCCTCTCCGGCGCCGCCGGCGCGAACGAGCACATGGCGCCGCTGCCGCTGAACGACGTGGTCCGGCTGGCCCTCGGTGAGATCGAGGACTACACCCGGGTCGACGTCGACGTGCCCGAGGAGATCATCGTGGTGCCGGCCCTGGTCGGTGACCTCACGCTGCTGCTCGCCGAGCTGATGGAGAACGCCACCTCGTTCTCGCCACCGCACACCCGGGTCTCGGTCACCGCGGCCGAGTTGCGGGGCGGCGCTCGCCTGGCGATCGTCGACCACGGCCTCGGCCTCTCGCCCGAGCGCCTCGCCGAGGAGAACGCGCGGCTCACCCGCCGCGAGCGCCTCGACCTGGCGCCCAGTGAGGTGCTCGGCCTCTTCGTGGTCGGCCGCCTGGCCCGGCGGCACGGTGTGGAGGTGACCCTGACCGACACCCCCGAGGGCGGCGTCACGGCGTGGATCGACCTGCGGCCCATGCACCTGCTGGCCCGCGCCGAGTCGCTCACCGTCGGCGGGCCCATCCAGGCCACCGTGGGCGCCGCGCCGGGCGAGTTCGGCTCGCTGCTGTCCGGTGGCGCCGGGCGTTCGGTGCCGGGCAGTGCGCAGCCGTTCGACGCGCACGTCCTCGACCGGGCCACCAAGACCCTGCAGAGTGCACGGTCCTGGGACGCGTTCGCGCCGGCCCGGCCCGGCACGCCGGAGATCGCGGCGGTGCCGTACCAGGAGGCGGAGATCGTCGACGACATGCCGCGGCGGCCGTACGACATGGGTACGCCCGTGGCCGGCCGGCACCCCGAGGCGATGGTCGTCCTGCCCGCCACCGTGGAGCCGATCCAGATCCCGCGGCCGCGTACCCCCGCCGACGACGCCCGGCAGCCCAAGCGCGGCGTCAACGAGCCGCCGCACCCGACCGGCCTGCGCCGCCGGGTTCCGGGCACCCAGCTGCCCACCGAGACCGGGCCCAAGATGCCGGCCGCTCCGCCGTCCACGGACGACGCTCTCGCCGCCCGAGAGGCGTTCGAGGCGTTCGAGGCGGGCGTCAACCGGGCCCAGTGGGACGTCATCGAGGCCGAGATGACGTCACCGACCGCGTCCGGCCAGCGCCCCTTGGCCCGGCGAGTGCCCGGCGCTTCCCTGCCGGGACCGGATCGGATGCCCGACAATCCCCCGGCGGGCCCGAGCCAGCCCCTGGACCCGGACGCCGCCCGCGCCCTGGTCGAGCAGTTTGAGTACGGAGTTGCACTCGCCTTGAATGAGACGAAGAGCCGACCTGAGGGACAATCGCGATGACTTCCCCCTATAGCACCGACACCAACGCGCATTCGCATCCCAACATGCATTCCCAGCTGAGTGCCGAGGCGAAGACGTTCAACTGGTTGCTGGACTCGTTCACGTCCGGCACCGCGGGTGTGATCGAAGCCATCGCCGTGTCCTCCGACGGTCTGCTGATGGCCATGTCGGCGATCAAGGACCGGCCGAACGCGGAACGGCTCGCCGCCGTGGTGTCCGGTCTGACCAGCCTCTCCGGTGGCGCGGCGAGCTGGTACAACCTCGGCAGCCTGAACCGGGTGATCATCGACATGCAGGACGGCTACCTGCTCGTCACCGCGATCAGCGCCGGCTCGGTGCTGGGCGTGATCGCGGACCGCTCGGCGAACCTGGGCACGCTCGCCTACGAGATGACGCTCTTCGCCACGCGGGCCGGCGGCGCGCTCAGCCCCAGACTCATCGCGGAATTGAAAAACGCCGTCCAGCAATGAGCCACCCGGGCGGCCTCGACGATGCCGGACGCCAAGCGTCCGGCGTCAGGCCGTTCCTCCGGAACCCCGCTCCGGCGCCGATGCCGAACCCGGCCGATGGGGACGACAACACGACCACCCTCCGCCCGTTCGTCATCACCGCCGGGCGGGTGGACGGCCTGGACCCCAACATCCAGCTTGAGACCCAGGTCACGGTCCACCCCGGTGCCGCACCGACGCGGCTGCCCCCGGAGAAACGCGCCATCGTGTCCCTCTGCGTCGAGCCGCTGTCCGTGGCGGAGATCTCCGCCCGCCTGCACATGCACCTGGGCGTCACCCGCATCCTCGTCGGGGATCTGCGAGCGGCCGGCCAGCTCGATGTGCACGTGCTGGCCAGCGACTTCCCCGACCCCGAAACCATCATGCGAGTGATCCGTGGACTTCGAGCAATATCCTGATCAGCGCATCGTCGGCACCGCCCGGGTGCCCGACGAGCAACCGCGGACGAGCACTCCTCCGGTGCCCGTCAAGATCATCGTGGCCGGTGGGTTCGGCGTGGGCAAGACGACCACGGTCGGTGCCATCTCGGAGATCTCACCGCTGACCACCGAGGCCGAGATGACCATGGAGTCCATCGGGGTGGACAACCCGGGTCCGGCGTCCACGAAGACGACGACCACGATCGCCATGGACTTCGGCTGCGTCACCATCGACCGCACGCTGAAGCTCTACCTCTTCGGCACGCCCGGCCAGTCCCGGTTCGCGTTCATGTGGGACGATTTGATCCGTGGCGCTCTCGGTGCCCTTGTGGTGGTTGACACAAATCGGATAGACGACTGTTACCCGGCGGTGGACTACTTCGAGCGGGCCGGCCTGCCGTTCGTCGTCGGGGTCAACACGTTCAACGGCCAGCTCGGCTATCACCTCGACGAGGTCCGATGGGCTCTCGCAGTGCGGGATGACGTGCCGATTCTTTCGTTCGATGCACGGTTCCGCGGGTCGGTTCGTGACGCCCTGTTGGTGGTGCTCGACCAGGCCTTGCACAAGTCGATCAAAATGAACTCACGCTGAGTGACATTCCGGACTACATAGTCAGAGTTCCCAAACGAGCCTCCGACCGGGCACAGTTGTACGGGGAAACCGCAGGGCTTCCCGGGCGGAGGGGACGGTGTCGTGCGAGGCGGATTGGACGATGCGCTCGACAAACTGGCGCGTCGCGACGAGTTGCGCCGGCGCGCGGTCGGTGAGGCCACCGGCACCCCGCCCCCGGTGCAAGAGCTCGTCGAGGCGATCGCCGGCGTCGTGGGGCGCAACCAGAGCCTCGAGGTGACCGTCGGCGTCGAGGGCGCCGGCGATCCGACGCTGCTGCACTTCTTCGTCGAGGACGGCATGGTGCGGGTGACCGCCGACTCGTCGGTCGCCGCCCAGATGAGCGAGCCGCGGCACGCGGATTTCGACCTGGAGCCCGAGGATCCGGCGGAGGAGCAGTTCGCCGCCCGTCCGGCTTCGCCGGCGCCGGCGTTCGAGGATCTTTTCGACTCGGGTCACCACCGATCCGGGTACGACGGACAGCACGGCTTCACGGCCGAGCAGGCCGACGACATCGACGCCGCACGCTTCCGCAGCCCGTTCGCGGCCACCCCACCCCCGCCGGTGCCACCGCAGACGACCCGCCCGGCGCCGTCGTCCCCGCACGACGGTTCCGGCCCGCGCTTCGACGACGCCCGCCCACAGTCTCCGGCGCCGCACGAGAGCGCCGCGCGGCTCCACTTCGACGACACCCGGCCGCAGTCACCGGCCCCGCAGGACACGTCGTCACGGGTCAGGTTCGACGACCCTCGCCCGTCTTCGCCGGCACCGCACGAGAGCACCGCGCGGCTCCGCTTCGACGACATTCGGCCGCAATCGCCCGCCCCCCACGAGCGCACGGCGCGGCTCCACTTCGACGACACCCGGCCGCAGTCACCGGCCCCGCAGGACACATCGTCGCGGCTCCGCTACGGCGACCCTCGCCCATCCTCGCCGGCACCGGCCGAGAGTTCCTCCCGCCTGCGGTTCGACGCGGCTCGCCCGATGTCGGGCACCAACGGCTTCGGCGAGGAGACGACCCGGCTGGCCTACGCGCCGCAGCCCATCCCGGAGCCCCGGGCCGCGGCGGAGCCCCCGCAGCGCAGCATGCCGACCCCGCTGCCGGAGCCGATCCCGCTACGCACCGTCGACAGCGAAGAAACCGAACAGGCCGCCAAGCGCCTGGCCGCCCTGCTGCGCGACGACCCGTCCCTGCTGCGCCACGACCGGCCCTGACCCAAAGCCACGGCCCGCGCCACGGTGACTATGGCCTGAGCTTGGTGATCGCCTCCTGGACGTCGGCGACCCGGTCGGCGAGCAGGCCGACCGCGCCTACCGCCCGCGTCATCGGGTCGTCCTCCGCGCCGCCCAGAGCCTGCTCGCGCAGATAGCCCGCCTTCACCTCGGCCCACCGCTGCTCCTGCGCCGCGGACAACCGCCCCCGCAGCTCGCCCAGCTTCAGCAGGTTGGACTCGGCCCCCGTGGTGAGCGTCTGCGCCTCACCCAGATAGTGGTCGTCGACCACAGACTCGAGCTCGTCGTCGTTCATCACCGGCACGATCCGCTCGGCCAGCTTGGTCATGTTGCGATAGGAACCCTGCAGCCGGAACGGCGGCTCGGTGCGCGACGCGTCCGCCTGGCCCGCCGACGCGATGTAGGCCCGATTGACCCGCAGCACGATCCGCTGCACCCGCCGCATCTTCCGCAGCACGGACAGGATCTGCTCGAGCTCGACCGCCGAGTACGCATACGACAGCTTCTCCGGCCGCACCGAGTCGTCGCCCTCCGCCAGCCGGATCAGCAAGGGCAGGTCGCCACGGTCGCGGGCCGACAGCGGCGCCAGCACCGGGTTGGAGGTCAGCGAGTTCTCCAGGTACGACAGCTCGAACAGATCCTCCCGCCCGGCCAGCACGTCGCCGAGGTTCCACACGTCGGCCCGGTTGGCCAGCATGTCCGGCACCCGGAAACGCTGCCCGGTCTCGGTGTACGGGTTGCCGGCCATGCACACCGCGAACCGCTTGCCCCGCAGGTCGTACGTCCGCGTCCGGCCGTCCCAGACACCCTCCATCCGGCGCTGGGCGTCACACAGCGAGATGAACTTCTGCAGCAGCTCCGGCGACGTGTGCTGGATGTCGTCGAGGTAGAGCAGCACGTTGTTGCCCATCTCGAGGGCGAACGTGATCTTTTCGACCTCCTGCCGTGCGGTCGCGTCGGGCGCCTCGGCCGGGTCGAGCGACGTCACGCCGTGCCCGAGCGCCGGCCCGTTCACCTTGACGAAGACCAGCCCGAGGCGATCCGCGACGTACTCCATCAGGGTCGTCTTGCCGTAGCCGGGCGGGGAGATCAGCAGCAGCAGGCCCGACTGGTCGGTCCGCTTGGCGTCACCGGCGGCGCCGAGCTGGCGAGCCAGGTTGTCACCGATCAGCGGCAGGTAGACCTCGTCGAGCAGCCGGTTGCGGACGAACGCCGTCATCACCCGCGGCTTGAACTCGTTCAGCCGCAGCCGGTCACGCTCGGCGGTGGCCAGCGCGGCCCGCTGCCGCTGGTAGTCGCGGTAGGCCGGCATCCGCACCGAACGGAACTCACGCGAGGTGGCGAGCAGATCGTCCAGCCGCACGGTGAACGACCCGCCGTGGATCGTCGGGTGCACGCCGAGCAGCCCGGTCACCGTCTCACTCAGCGCGGCCGAGGAGTCGTAGCGGGTCAGCTCGGTGCCGGTCAGCTCGATCGCCACCGCCTCGGGCAGGTCGGCCGCGTCACCGGCCGAGGGGTTGGCCCGGTGGAACGCGTCGAGCCAGGCGTGCACGAGCTGACGCCGCGCGTCCAGGGAGCCGGAGAGTGCCCGCAGATCCTCGGCGTACTGCCGGGCCGCTGGGGCCTGACCGCCGCCCAGCGCCCGGTGGAAGCGGTCGAGCAGGGTGCGAGCGCCGGCGCCGGTGACGAACCCGGCGGGTTCCGCGGCGAGCTCTTCGATGAGGTACTCACCCACGAGCCCGGACGAGCCGGCCGCGGTGTTGAGCTCCTCGATCAGGGCGTCGATCGCCGACCCGGCCGAGCCGAAGAGCGAGCGCGCACGCACGAGCGAGGCCGCCCGCAAGCTCCACGCCCTGCGCTGCTCCTCGGTGGCCACGAACGCCCAGAAGAGCTGGGCGGCGGCCCGCACCGACGGCTGGTAGCGCAACAACCCGGCGGCGTTGTGCAGCCGGACCAGGGCGCCGAGGATCAGCTCGGCGTCGGCGTCGTGCACGCCGCGCTCGTACCCCTCCTCGTAGCGCGCCTCGGCCGCCTGCCGCACCAGGTCGCGCAGCGTGCCCTGCGGCAATGCCGCGGCGGCCGCCACCGGATCGTCCGCGAACGCCGCGGCGGCCAGGTGCGCCGAGCGGTACATCGTCGCGTTCTCGGAGATCAGCGGCTGCTCCCAGAACGTCCGCGTCCTCTCGAACGCCGCGTCGCGGATCACCGCGCGGTAGTCGGTGCCGGTCACCGCGAACGCCAGCGCGTCGCCGTCGGGCACCAGCGTCAGGTCGATCGCCTGCGTGTTGACGGCGAAGGTGTGCCGGCCGAGCCGGATCGTCTTCCCGCCGTCGCCGTAGAGGTCGAGCCGGTCGCGCAAGGACCGGCCGGCCTCCTGCCGCGCGGCCTTGACCTGCCCGTCCAGCTCCTCGGCACGGACGGTGTCGCCGAGGGTACGAAGCTCGCCCGCCAACGAGCGCAGTTTCGCCACCATGGGATCGCTGGCGAAGTACGTGTTGACGTCGTCCGCGTCGTCCAGCGACGCGACCCGGCGCTGCACCCCGGCGAGGATCCGCCGGGCCGACTCGACCAGCCGGTCGGCCCGGCGCGCCCGCTCGTCGAGCAGCGCCTGCCGCCGGCCCGCGATCGCCTCGGAGACCTCGGTGCGCTTGGTGGCGAGCTGTTCCAGGAAATCGTCGAAATCTCCGAACCGGGTCTCCAGCGCCTCGATCTGCAGCATCAGCCGGGCCAGCTGCTCGTCGCACTTCTCCGGGGTGTTGGCGACCGCCAGCGCACCGCCGACCGCCTGCCCGAGCAGGGCGAACTCGGCCGCGAACTCGGCGCGGCCCTCGACCGCGGACAACTCGCGGCGGCGGGCCTCGAGCGTGGCCCGGGCCCGATTGAGGCCGCCGAGCACCTCGCCGACGCGTTCGAGGATCGCCACCCGGGCGGTGGCGTCGGCGATCTCCAGCCCGCCGATCACCTCGGTGACGACGCGCAGGCCGTCGGTCTGCTCGGTGAGCCGCTCGGTGACCGGCGCCGCCTCGGCGACCGTGGCGATGCCCGCCGCGGACGTGGCGATCTCGTCGACGACGTGCTGGTAGCCGGTGAAGGCATCGGGCTGCTGGAAG
>NZ_JBFAZH010000125.1:0-11283 GCF_040681735.1 Actinoplanes sp. NPDC051633
GCAAGAACCTGGTCACCGACGAGGTGATCAGCGCGCTGATCGCGCTGGCCGAGCGGGCCGGGCTGCGCGAGCGCACCGCCGCGATGTTCGCGGGCGAGCACATCAACGTGACCGAGGACCGCGCCGTGCTGCACACCGCGCTGCGCCTGCCGCGCGACGCGTCGTTGACGGTCGACGGGCAGGACGTGGTCGCCGATGTGCACGAGGTGCTCGGCCGGATGGCCGCGTTCAGCGACAAGATCCGCTCGGGGGAGTGGAAGGGCGCCACGGGCGAGCGCATCCGCACCGTCGTCAACATCGGCATCGGCGGTTCCGACCTGGGGCCCGTCATGGCGTACGAGGCGTTGAAGGCCTACAAGGCCCCCGAGATCGAGTGCCGGTTCGTCTCCAACATCGACCCCACCGACCTGTACGCGAAGACCCACGACCTCGACCCGGCCACGACGCTGTTCATCATCGTGTCGAAGACGTTCACCACGCAGGAGACGCTGACCAACGCCAAGGAGGCCCGCACCTGGCTGCTGTCCGGCCTCGGCGCGGGCGACGAGGCGGTGGCGAAGCACTTCGTGGCGGTCAGCACGAACGCCGAGAAGGTCTCGGACTTCGGCATCGACACCGAGAACATGTTCGGCTTCTGGGACTGGGTCGGCGGCCGGTATTCGCTGCCGTCCGCGGTCGGCCTGTCCGTGATGATCGCCGTCGGGCCGGACAACTTCCGCGAGATGCTCGCCGGCTACCACCAGGTGGACGAGCACTTCCGCACCGAGCCGCTGGAGCGCAACGTCCCGGCCCTGCTCGGCCTGCTCAACGTCTGGTACGACACGTTCCTCGGCGCCCAGTCGCACGCGGTGCTGCCGTACTCGCAGTATCTGCACCGCTTCGCCGCCTACCTCCAGCAGCTCACCATGGAGAGCAACGGCAAGTCGGTCCGGGTCGACGGCAGCCCGGTCGACTTCCAGACCGGCGAGGTCTTCTGGGGCGAGCCCGGCACCAACGGTCAGCACGCCTTCTACCAGCTCATCCACCAGGGCACGAAGATGATCCCGGCCGACTTCATCGGCTTCGACGAGCCCAACCACGACATCGGCGGCATGCACGACCTGTTCATGTCGAACTTCTTCGCGCAGACCGGCGCGCTCGCCTTCGGCCGCACCCTCGAGCAGGTCGAGGCCGAGGGCACCGACCCCAAGATCGCGCCGCACCGGGTGATGCTGGGCAACCACCCGACCACGACGATCGTCGCGCGCAAGCTCACCCCGGCGATCCTCGGCCAGCTCATCGCCCTCTACGAGCACATCACGTTCACCCAGGGCACGATCTGGCAGATCAACTCCTTCGACCAGTGGGGCGTGGAGCTGGGCAAGGTGATGGCCAACCGGCTGGCGCCGAAGCTCACCTCCGCCGACTCGCCCGAGGCCGACGACGACTCCTCCACGAACGCGCTCATCGCGCGGTACCGTGCGGCGCGTGGCCGTTGATCTCCTGAAGTTCCGCCTGCACAGCCTGCTCCTGCGCGACCACCCCCGCGGCCGTCCTGACACGGTCGCCGGGGTGGTCCGCTGGTTCGGGGCCATGCAGGCGCAGGACATGGCCAGTGGCCTGTGGTCGCTCGGCGTCCGCCTGCCGTCGCTGGACCTGGCCGGGGTGACCGCCGCGCTGGAGCGTGGCGAGGCGATCCGCACCTGGCCCATGCGCGGCACCGTTCACCTGGTGCCGCCGTCGGACGCCCGCTGGATGCTCGAGGTGATGGGTTCCCGGGCGCTGGCCGGCGCGGACAAGCGCCGCGAGACGATCGGCCTGAGCCCGTCCAGCGCCGAGCGTGGGGTCGAGGTCCTGGGTTCCGCCCTGGCCGGTGGCGGCCGGATGACGCGGGCCGAGTGCCTGAGCACGCTCACCGAGGCGGGCATCGACGTCAGTGGTCAGCAGGGCTACCACATGCTCTGGTACGCGAGCCAGCTGGGCGTGACGGCGATCGCCCCGCACATCGGCAAGGAGCAGACGTTCGTACGCCTCGACGAGTGGGCGCCGGAGCCGGCCACGCCGTCCCGCGAGGAGGCTCTCGGCATCATCGCCCGTCGCTACTTCCGCTCGCACGGCCCGGCGACGGTCGGCGACCTGCAGCGCTGGACCGGCCTGACGATCCGCGACTGCCGCGCCGGGGTGGCCGCCGCCGGTGACGCGCTGACCACGATCGACGACATGATCGTCGACCCGGCACTGCTCGACGCGGACCTGCCGGCCCTCGACGACTGGCACGCGCTGCCGGGCTTCGACGAGTACATGCTGGGCTACAAGGACCGCTCCCTGATGCTCGACCCGGCGATGTTCGCCCGGGTGGTCCCGGGCGGCAACGGCGTCTTCCAGGCCACGGTGGTCCGCGCCGGCCGGGTGGTGGCGATCTGGAAGCGCACGCTGACCAGGAAGGCGGTCGTCGTCAACGTCACCCCGCTGGCGCAGATCAAGGTGGGGGACCGCAAGCACGTGGCCGGGGCGCTGCAGCCGTTCGCCGACTTCTACGGCCTCGACCTCGACCTCCGCTGGCCGTGACGGTCACCGCGCCGGCGCGTAGGTCACCAGCATCGCGCCGCTCGGGAAGGTCTCGGTGCCGATGAGCCGGAGATGCGTCGGGCCCGTCAAGTTGTCGAACAGGCGCCGGCCCTCGCTCGCGATCACCGGGTGAACCAGGATCCGGTATTCGTCGACCAGCCCGGCGTTCGTCAGGGACTGCACGAGGGTGGGGCTGCCGAACGTGATGATGTGGCCGCCGCCGCCCTCCTTCAGTTGTGCGATCCGTCGTTCCGCGTGCGGGCCGGTGAGCTGGGTCGGCGGATCGAACGCGCCCCAGTCGGGTTGCTGCACGGGATGCCGGTCCGTCACGACGATCTTGGGGGTGGTGTTGACCTTCTCCGCCATGCGCCGGACCACATCGGGCACATCGGGCGACTCGCCGACCTCCGGCCATCGCCGCTTCAGGTCCTCGTAGGTGGCCCGGCCGAGCAGGATGGTCTCGACGCCCTCCAGTGACGCCAGGAACGAGTCCAGCGAGTCCTGGATGCCGGCCTGCGCCCAGTCCAGCTCGGTCTCGTCGCCGGACGGTGCTCCGGTGACGATGTCGTTGGCCGTGCTGTGGATGGAGACGATGAGCTTACGCATGATCCGTTACTTCCGTCCGGTCGCCGGGGGCGAGTTCGAGTAGGCGTTTTTGCAGGTAGGCACGGTCGGCGGCGGTGGGCGCCAGCGGGATCGCCGCACGGTACCCGCCGGCCGCCGCCTCGTTGTCCCCGAGCCGGCGCAGGAAGTCGGCGCGGGCCGCCGCCAGCAGCGGGTGATCGTCGATGCCCTCGAGCAGCCGCAGGTCGGGGCCGTCGCGCATGGAGAGCGCGATCGCCCGGTTCAGCCGCACGGTGCCGGACGGGACCACGGTCAGCAGCCGGTCGTAGAGGCCGGCGATCCGCCCCCAGTCGATGGTCGCCTGCACGTGGCAGGCCGCGATCATGGCCTGCAGCTGGTAGGGGCCGATCTGTTCGCGGCGGACCGCCCGGCGCAGCTCCTCCTCGCCGGCCGAGATCATGTCGCGATCCCAGAGACTGTGGTCCTGCTCGTCGAGCGGCACCAGGACACCGCCGGGCGCGCGGGCCGCCGACCGCGCGTCGAGGAGCAGCAGCAGCGCGTGCAGGCCACCGGCCTCGGGGTGGTCGGGCATCAGCCCGGCGGTCAGGGCGGCCAGCTCGCGCGCCCGCTGTCGCAGCTCGGCGCGACCGTCCGCGTACCCCTGGTGGAACAGCAGGTAGATCGTGGACAGCACCGCGGCGGTGCGTTCGGGCAGGAGGTGCGCCGGCGGGACACGGTAGGGGATGCCGGCCAGCTTGATCTTCTGCCGGGTGCGCACCAGGCGCTTGGCCATGGTCGCCTCCGCGACCAGGAAGGTGCGCGCGATCTCCGCTGTGGACAGACCGCAGAGGGTACGCAGTGCCAGCGTCACCTGCGCCTCCAGCGAGAGCGCGGGGTGACAGCACGTGTAGAGCAGACGCAGCCGCTCGTCGGTGATGCCGCTCTCGAAGGCGTCGACATCATCCGGCCCGGCCTGCAGGAGCGCCACCTCCCGGAGCTTCTCGGCGCCCTTCCGCTCGCGGCGGATGCGGTCGATGGCCCGGTTGCGCGCCGTCGTCGTCAGCCAGGCTCGCGGGTTGTCCGGGACACCGTCACGGCGCCAGGTGGTCAGCGCCGCCGCGTACGCCTCCTGGGCCGCCTCCTCGGCCAGGTCGAAGTCGCCCAGCGCCCCGATCAGGTGCGCCATCAGGCGCCCGCCGTCGGTCCGGAACGTCGTCGCGAGCGCCTCCTCGACGCCGGTCACGGCCTCAGCGGGCGGATCTCGACCTGCCCGAAGTAGCTGGCCGGGTGCCCGGCGGCGATCGTGATCGCCTCGTCCAGGTCGGCGCAGTTCACCAGCGCGAGCCCGCCGATCTGCTCACGCCCCTCGGCGAACGGCCCGTCGGTGAGCAACACCTCCCCCTCGCGCACCCGCACGGTGGTGGCGGTCGGGCTCATCTCCAGCCCGGCGTGCAGCTCGATCACCCCGCGCCGCTCGAGGTCGGCCATCCACTCGTTGAAGTCGGGCAGGTCCTTGCGGGTGGCGAACTGCTCGTTCGCCGTGGCCTCGTCCGCGCTGATCATCAGCAGGTATCGCATGACTTCCTCCTTAGCAGTTCCGTCACGTCAGGGACGAACGCCATGCCAGCCGGAGGACACTCCGTTCCGCCCGAAGATGCAGGGATCGGTCGCGTCGATTCGTGCGTCGGTTCGGCTAGCATGGTCGCGTGCCGTCACCCCTGACCACTCGTCGCGCCCATCACATCGTGAAAGCTCGCCGAGATCTCCCACGCATCGTCGAGCCCGGTCTGCGGGCGGTCGTGATCGGCGGTGGGATCGCGGGAACGACCGCGGCCCTCGTGCTCGCCGAGCGCGGGTTCGCGGTCACCCTGCTGGAACGGGACGCGCAGCTCGGCGGCCGGCTCGCCGCGTGGCCCAGGACGCTCGCGGACGGGTCGCAGCAGATGGTGGAGCACGGCTTCCACGGTTTCTTCCGGCAGTACTACAACTGGCACAACGTGCTGCGCCGGATCGATCCGGAGCTGAGTTTCCTCAAGCCGGCGGGACGCTATCCGGTCATCTCCCGGCAATGGCCCGAGGAAAACTTCTCCCGACTGCCGAAGCGGCCGCCCGCCAACCTGATCGCGCTGGTCGCCCGCTCGCCCAGCCTGCGGTTGCGGGAGCTGCGCGGCGTGGACGGGCGGGCCGCGGTCCCGCTGCTGAGCTACTCCGCCGAGGAGACGTACCGGCAGTTCGACCACATCTCGGCCAAGGACTTCCTCGACACCCTGGGCATGCCGGACCGTGCCCGGGCCAACCTGTTCGACGTCTTCGCCCACTCCTTCTTCAACCATCAGGAGGAGATGTCGGCGGCCGAGATGATCATGCAGTTTCACTTCTACTTCCTCCGCAACCCCGAGGGCCTCGACTTCGACGCGCCGAGCCAGGACTACGAGACGGCGATCTGGGCGCCGCTCGCCGCCCAGCTGCGGGCTCTCGGCGGGCAGATCCGGACCGGCGCCGCCGTCGAACGGATCGACCCCGGCTGGACGGTCGTCCTCCGCGGCGGCGAGACCCTGACGGCCGACCACGTGGTCCTGGCCGCCGATCCCGGGTCGGCCCGTGACGTGGTCGCCGCGTCGCCCGGCCTGACCCGGCAGGCGCCCACGCTCGCCGCGAACATGCAGACCATCCGGACCGCGCCGCCGTACGCGGTCAGCCGGCTGTGGACCGACCGCGACGTCGCACCGCACCGCAGCATCTTCACCAGCGTCGCCCAGGAGCCGACCCTGGACTCGGTGACGCTGTACCACCGGGTCCAGGGCGCCCCGGGGCAGTGGGCGCGGCGGCACTCGGGCGCCGTGATCGAGTTGCACGCCTACGCGGCGGCCGACGGCGTCGACGCCGCGGTGCTGACCAAGCGGATGTGGCACGAGCTCGGCGGCCTCTGGCCCGAGACCACCGAGATGTCCATCCTGGACGTCAGCGAGCGGGTGGGCCGCGACGCACCCGCGTTCGGGTTGGACAGCGACGCCACCCGCCCCGGCGTCGAGACCGACGCGCCGGGCCTGTACCTCGCCGGAGACTGGGTGCGCATGCCGTTCCCGGCTGCCCTCATGGAGCGCGCCGCCGGCTCGGCGCTGCTCGCGGTCAACGCCATCCTGAAGCGGCACGGGGCGAGCCCCGAGCCGGTGCTGTCGGTCGTCCCCCGAGGACTCCTCGCCCAGCGCCGCTCCCGCTCCTGAGCCGCTGGTGCGGTTCGGACGTCATGCGGCTTTTCGGACAAGCGTCATGGGCGCGGATGATTGCTCGCCGGCCCGCAACGACCAGCGCTCGGGCCAGGTGTCCAATCGCGGTCCATCGTCGGCGGCCTGCACTTCGTCCATCCGGAGCTCGCCGGTGAACTCGGCGCCCGCGAACGTGACGCTGCCCGCGAAGTAGGCCGCCCGGAAGTCGGTGTCGCCGGAGAACCGCGTTTGCTGGAAGTCCACGTCGCCGAGAAACCGGGCTCCGGCGAAGTCGGCGGACGCGACGCGGGCTCCCCGCCAGCCGACATCGCCGGTGAAGGTGACGTCACCGAAGTCGGTCAGGCCCTCGAAGGACGCCTCGTTGAAATCCGCGTCCCGGGCGAAGGCCATGCCCCGGAACGACGATGTCCCGATGAAGCGGGCGCGAGTGAACACCGCCTTGCGGATGTAGGCCCGCGACAGCCGCCAGTCGATCAGGGTGGCACCGGCGAGATCCAGGTCGCATCCGGGCCAGAAGGTACGACGGGACTCGGCGTCGAGATACCCGCCGGCCGTGGTGTCGACGTCCGAGGGAACCGCGAGGTGGACACAGAGCAGGTCCTGTGCCGCGCGCCTGACCTGCAGTTCTCCGTGCACGTCGTCATCGCCGGCCGCCGGGTCGTACGGCATCCTGAGGTAGGCACAAAGCACACCGATGACAGTCGGTCGCTGGGAGATGTTGTCCTGTGCCACTCGTTCGAGCGCGAACATGGCACCCAGACGGACGGCTGCTCGAGGAGACCCGAGTTGCTCGATCGCCTTCGCGTAGAGCTCGGTGACCCGCCGCTCGATGGCGTCGCGTTCGGCATGCTCATGCTTGCGTAGCTCGATCTCCCGCAACTGCTCATGCTTACGCAGCTCCAGCACGTATGTCTGCTCCGAGAGTTGCTGCCGCCGGATGCCGAGCAGCAGGGCGACCACCGCACCGGCCGCGGCCACGAAACCGAGCCCGAACTTGACCGCCTCCAGTTGCAGGCTCGGCCGGTCGGCGGGGCCGGCGTTGCTGGCGATCTGCAACATGACGATGAGCGCGACGATGCCGACGGCGGTGATCGCCGCGGCGACGGTGAGAATTCCGCGATCGGTCAGGATCCACCAAGGACTCACCGCTGGCGTACGGCCGGCCCGTTCGACGTCGCTCGTCCTCACTGAAGCATGGTGACCGGCAACATCCGTTCGCCGATATCGGACGTCAGGTCGGCTTTCGCAGCACAGTCGGGCACAAGTGCCCAGTTGGACGCACCCGAGTGACCGGCAGCATCAACCTGATCGACTGCGGCGGCGCCGAACGACGCTTTCCCACCTGTAAGTGCCCCAACCTTGCGCATCTGCGCAAGACGACGACGCGGGGCACTGTCCTGAAGGGATCAGCGCCGAGTGGACCGGCATCGGTGGCAGCGCGCAGATCAGGAAGTGGGACACCAACTTCTGCCTGACGGGCGAAACCCACGACGGCGGGAGCGTCTGGCTGTCCCGGTGCAGCACCGGCGTGGTGTGGAAGGGCTTCAAGATGCACGGCGCCCCGCCGGACTGGTATCAGCTGACGGCCTACAACCGGCCGTACTGCCTCGACATGCCTCGCAGCTCCCAGGCCGACGGTCAGGCGCCGCAGTTCTGGTCGTGCGTGAACAGCAACGCCAACCAGCACCTCACCTGGTATCCGTTCTGAGTTCCTAGACTTCACCCATGCGGTACCGCTTCGGCCGGCTCGAGCTCGACACCGGTGCTTTCGAGCTGCGGTCGGCCGGGCGGAAAGTGGAGGTCGAGCCGCAGGTCTTCGACGTCCTTGCCTACCTGCTGGCGCACCGGGGCCGGGTGGTGTCGAAGGAGGAGTTGCTGACCGCGGTCTGGCGCGGCCGGTTCGTCTCGGAATCGGCGTTGACGACCCGGATCAAGCAGGCGCGTCAGGCGGTCGGTGACAACGGCCGGGCACAGCGGTTGATCAAGACCGTGCACGGCCGGGGCTACCGGTTCGTCGCCGATGTCCGGGCGGCGGACGAGTCGTCGGCACCTGATCCGGAGTCTGCGCCGGACGGCGAGGTGTACGCGATTCCGCCGACCCGCTATGTGGTCAACGACGGTGCCTCGATCGCGTACCAGTGCTTCGGTGACGGCCCGAACCTTGTCCTCGTCCTGGGCTTTGCCACCAACATCGAGGTGCAGTGGGAGCATCCGGCGATCGCCCGTTTCCTGCGGGGTCTGGCGGGGTTCTGCCGGGTGGCTCTGCTCGACAAGCGGGGCACGGGGCTGTCGGACCGGCTCGGCCGGGACGAGGCGCCGCCGCTGGATCAACGGGCGGACGACGTCCGGGCGGTGATGGACGCCGTGGGCATGGACCGGGCCACCATCTTCGGCTCCTCGGAGGGCGGCGCTGTCGGTGCTGCTGGCCGCGGCGCACCCGGAGCGGGTCGAGCGGCTCGTCCTGCACGGAACGTGGGCCCGCCATCCGTGGGCCGGCCAACCCGGCCGTCGCGAGTTCGCGGTGGTGGAGCGGCGCTGGGGCAGCGGCCGGATCTATGCGTGGCTCGCGTCGTCGATGGGGGCCACGGCGGCCGGCCGCCGTTTTCTGGGCCGGCTGGAACGCCAGGGTGCGACGCCCGGGACCGCGCGGCGGCTGGTCGAGCTGATGAGCGCGATCGACGTGACGCCCCTTCTGCCGGCAATTCGCGTCCCCGCGCTGGTGGTGCACCGCAGTGAGGACGCGATCTACGGCATCGAGCACGCACACGCCCTGGTCGATGGGATTCCCGGCGCTCAGCTGGTCGAGCTTCCCGGCAGCGACCACTTTCTGTTCAGCGGCGACACCGGGCCGATCCTGACCGCGTTGGAGCGGTTCGTCGGCGGCGCGGCGGCACCGCCGGCGGAGGAACGCTTCCTGGCCACGGTCGTGTTCGTCGGGGGCGCGGGCTCCGGAGGCCTGGAGGATCACATCGCCGCGCTGCGGCAGGGGATCGAGTCGCACCGCGGCGCCCTGATCAGCCTCACCGCGGACGGCCTGCTGTGTACGTTCGACGGTCCCGGCCGCGGTGTCCGAGCCGCATGCGAGCTGCGCGACACGTTGGCACCACTCGGCACCACGATCCGCGCCGGTGTGCACACCGCCGAAGTCGAGCGCCGCGGTGACCAGCTGTCCGGGACCGCGGTCAGCGTCGCCCGTGACCTGGCCGAGGCGGCCGATCCCGGCTCGGTTCTGGTGTCCCGCACGGTGACCGAGCTTGTCGCCGGCTGGGGACTGGCTTTCGCCGCACGCGACCGGCCCATCGCCGGCCTGCCCGTGTTCGAGGTCGCCGTCTGACAGGGCGACGCCGGTCAGGCGCCCGGGGCGGCGCGGGCCGGGGCGAAGCGGGCCTCGTGCACGGGACGGTACCGGTCGTCCAGCAGCGTGATGAGGCTCAGCAGCAGCACGAAGAAGACGGCGCTGCCGGTCGGCACGTCGTCGCCGAGCAGATCGCTCGACAGCAACACCAGCGCCACGTTCAGCAACAGCCGCGCGCCGAACGCCGCCAGCGCCGACTCCAGGCTGCGGGTGCGCCTCGCCACGGCCAGCGAGATCGCCGCGTTGATCACCACGAAGATCGCAACCCCCACGAACAGATCGTCCGCGTCGGCCGAGACGGGCGGCAGCACCTGGGCGTAGATCACCCAGAGGAAGCCGATGAGGACGACCTTCTCGAGCGTGCCGGTGGACCACAACCGGTGGTTGGCGGCCACCCAGCGATCGCGTTCGGCCGCCTCGTCGATGTCCTCCGGCAGCGGGTCGGCAGCCAGTCGGAGCGGGCGCTCGCGGGCCGGCAGCCGCGGACGGACGACGTACCGCAGGGCGGCGGCGACCGCGACGAGGGCCGCCACCAGCGCCGGCAGGATCCACGCGTGGGCGGCCATCAGGTCGGTCACGTCGAGGCGGGCGAGGTGGATCCACCACTCCTGGGGCAGCTTGATCACGATCCAGATCGCGGCGGCGATGGTGATCCAGGTGCGCAGGCGGATGCGCGCCGGGTCCCAGCGGAGCCGCACCAGCTCGTACGCGATGAAGAAGTATTCGAAGGTGTTGGGGAAGATCAGCAGCAGTGGCCGCCAATCGCTCAGCTCGAACGCCACCACGCCGGCGAGCCGGTAGAAGTAGAGGAACCGGGCCACCCGCACCGCGGGCCGGCTGCTCCAGTTGCGCATCGTCGACAGGTACGCGACCGCCAGGTAGTAGACGTCCATGGCCTTGTCGTAGCCCTGGTACTGCGGTGGGTCGTATCCGAACGCCTGAAAGATCGTCTGGTCGACCCCGTCGAGGATCAGGCAGGCGAGAACGGCGGGCAGGGGGAACTTCGGGATGAGCAGGGGTACGAGGAACCGCGCGCCGACCACGACGATGAAGACGATCGCCGCCCCGGTCTCCACCGTGCCACCGTCCCGTCAGTGGCTGTGGCCGCCGGCGACCAGCGGGCGGCTCCCGGCCGAGGTGGCCAGCCGGCGGCCCTCGACGAGCTCGAAGTGCATCGTGTCGGCCGAGCCGTCCCACGCGACGCCCAGCTCGAAGCCGTGCGACACCATGGCCTTGAAGAACTCCAAGTTGTACCCGTGGGTTCCGCTCCACTTGCCCTGCGCGGCCTCGCGTTCGCCACCCTGCTCGGCATCGGGGGTGAAGAAGCCGCCGCCCTCGGTGCCGCTCATCAGCCCCAGCAGCTGGGTGATGGCGGGGTCGGCGACGTCACGGCTCTTCAGCACGAAGTCGATGTTGGAGCTGAGCGCCTTCGCCGTCTCGCCGAGCCAGAACAGCTTCTTGCGGTCGGCCTGCAGTTGCGCCAGGCCCTGCTTGCCGACCTTCGTGGTGACGTCGGCGTTGCTCTGCTTGCGGGAGACCAGGTCGTCGGCCGTCTCCTGCCGCTCGGTGCGCGCGTCCCGCAGCGGCGCG
>NZ_JBFAZH010000126.1:0-11177 GCF_040681735.1 Actinoplanes sp. NPDC051633
GTCCACGCGTCGCACTGACCGGCCACCGCCAGCATCTGCGCGCGCGGGCTGACGTTGCCGGCATCGGCGCACTCGACCAGCGTCCGCTGGTACTGCCGCACCGCCTCGGGGAAGGCCGCCAGCCGGGCCGCGATGTTCGCCGCGGCCTCCTCGCCGGCGGTCGGCATCAGGTCGAAGACCATGCGGAGCCCGTGGATGCCACTGGTGATCACGCTGATCTCGCTGGCCGTGTAGCCGGCGTCGTGCCGGGCCAGCTCCAGACCCAGCCGCTCGAGCATCGCGTCCTTCGCGACCTGTTCGGCCTCGGAGGACGGCTCGGTGACGTCCAGTTCGGCGACCGAGCGGCGGAGGAACTCGGCCTGCGCCGCGAATCCCTCCGGCGACAGATCGTCCAGTTTGTCGTCGTAGCCGGGAATGCCGATGAAGGTCGCGCCGGTGGGGTTCAGCGGCGCCCACTGCTCGACGTAACGGTTCGCAAGATCGTCAACGTTTCCCACGCGCCGACAATGTCATCGCTTGTGTGAGTCCGTCCACTCCAAAAGCCGGGACGTCGGCCAGGTGTTGACCACCCGATCGACCGGCACGCCGCACAATGCCGCGCGCTCGCAGCCGAACCGCAGCCAGTCGAGCTGGCCGGGCGCGTGGGCGTCGGTGTCGATGCTGAAGAGGCAGCCCGCCTCGACCGCCGCGGTCAGCATCCGCTTGGGCGGGTCCAGCCGGTCCGGCCGGCAGTTGATCTCCACCGCCTTGCCGTGCTCGACGCATGCGGCCAGCACCTTGGCAAGGTCGAAGTCGCTCGGCGGCCGGGTCGACGAGCGGCGGTGCGCCCGGTCGCCCTCCGCCTTCACGCCGGCCGCGGCGGCGGAGACCTTGCGCCCGGTCATGTGGCCGAGGATGTCCAGGTGCGGGTTCTCGATCGCCCGGAGCATCCGCCGGGTCATCCGCGGCGCCTCGTCGCGCAGCTTGCTGTGCACCGAGCCGACCACCACGTCGAGCCGTTCCAGCAGCGCGTCCTCCTGGTCCAGCGTCCCGTCCTCGTTGATGTCCACCTCGATGCCGGTGAGGATCCGGAAGCCGTCCGGCAGCTGCTCGTTCAGCTTGGCCACGTAGTCGAGCTGGCGGCGCAACCGGGCCGGCTGCAGCCCGCGGGCCACCGTCAGCCGTGGTGAGTGGTCGGTCAGCACCAGGTACTCGTGGCCCAGCTCGACCGCGGCCAGCGCCATCTCCTCGATCGGCGAGCCGCCGTCGGACCAGTCCGAGTGGGCGTGACAGTCGCCCCGCAGCGCCTCGCGCAGTCGAGCGGCGGCGCCCTGGAGATCCGTACCCTCGGTCGTCTCCAGCCGGCGCAGATAAGCCGGCACCTCGCCGCGCAGCGACTCCCCCACGCTCAGCGCGGTCACGTCACCCACACCCTTGAGCTTGGCCAGCGTGCCCTGCTCGACGCGCTCGCGCAGCTCGTCGGGCGGCAGGCCGGCGACCGTCGAGGCGGCCGTGCGGAAGGCGCGGACGCGATAGGTCGCCTCGTTGGCGCGCTCCAGCAGGAAGGCGATGCGGCGCAGATCGGCGACAGGGTCTCGGGCAACCATGAGAAGCAGAATAGGAGGCATGCGGACGATCGACTGGGTGGACGACGCCATCGTGATCATCGATCAGACGGCGCTGCCCGCCGAGGAACGCCTGCTGAGGCTCACGACGGTCGAGGAACTGATCGCCGCCGTCCGGTCGCTCGCGGTGCGGGGAGCGCCCGCGCTGGGGGTCGCGGGGGCGCTGGGCGTCGCCCTAGCCGTCCGCATCGGGAGCGACCTGGAGGAGCAGGTGCGGGCCATCGAGACCGCTCGCCCCACCGCCGTGAACCTGGCCCGGGGCGCCCGGCGGGCGGCCTCGAGGATTCCGGATGGCCCGGAGGCGGTTCTCGAGGAGGCGTTGGCCATCCGCGATGAGGAGATCGCGGCGTCCGCGGCGATGGCCACCCGCGGCGCCGATCTGATCACCGAGCTGTGCGGGCCGCGTCCGCGGATGCTGACCCACTGCAACACCGGCGCGCTCGCCGCGGTGACCGTCGGCACCGCGTTGGGCGTGGTCCTCGAGCTGCACCGGCGCGGTGCACTCGGCGACGTGATCGCCAGCGAGACCCGGCCGCTGCTGCAGGGCGCCCGGCTCACCGCCTGGGAGTTGTCCCGGGCGGGCGTCGACTTCCGGGTCGCCGTGGACGGCGCCGGGCCGTTCCTGATGGCCCGCGGCGAGGTGGACGCGGTGGTGGTCGGCGCCGACCGGATCTGCGCCAACGGCGACACGGTGAACAAGATCGGCACGTACGCGCACGCGCTCGGCGCCCACCGCGCCGGCATCCCGTTCCTGGTGGTGGCGCCCGAGTCCACCATCGACGCGGACACCCCCGACGGCGCGGCGGTGCCCATCGAGGACCGTACGCAGGACGAGGTCAACGGCTCCTTCCCGGCCGCCAACCCCGCCTTCGACGTCACCCCGCACGACCTGATCACCGCGATCGTCACCGACCGCCGAGTGATCCGCCCCGCCGAGAAGTGGTAGCTCACCCACGCATCCGGGCCGCGGACGCGTGGGTGGGCTACCACTATTCGCTGGCCGGCTTCCAGGGCTTGACGAAGTCGGACTCCGGCCAGCCCTCGGCGGCGGCCATCAGCGTGTACTGCGTGCCGCCGTCGACCGTCTCGCGCACGATGTCGGCGTGGCCGTTGTGCTGCGCGGTCTCCTCGATCAGGTGGAAGAGCACCCAGCGCACCGACCAGTTGTCGTACTCCTGCGGGTTCCACGGGACGCTGTGGTCGATCGGGACCTCCTGGTCGAGCGACAGGCCCGCCACGGCCCGCTCGGTCTCCGCCGCCACCTCGTCGTAGAACTTGACGATGTCCTCGTAGGTCTCGCCCTCCTCGACGTCGAAGCGCTGGTCCCAGGGATAGCGCTGCGGGTAGGTCGGCGGGCGCTGCAGCATCGTGTCGATCCAGCCGGCTTCGGTGTACGCGGTGTGCTTGATCAGGCCGCCGACACTGTGCTCGCTCGCGCTGGGCGCCGCCCGCAACTGTTCGGGGGTGAGGCCGTACCCGGTGAGCTTGAGGCGGTATCGGGCCTGCTCGAGGAAGGCCAGCAGGCCATCGCGCTCGTCGCTCACGGGGCGGGTCTGACCAGGCATCTCGTGCTCCTTCGTCGTCGTTGAGGCCAACGTTAGAAGCTATTGCGGTCAGTTTCCGGCCGCATGGCCACGACTTTGCGACGTTCCCGATCGACCTCGGTGACCCAGCCGCCGACCCGGCCCAGCCGCAGCAGCACATCGCGGCGAATGGGCAGCTCAGCCTGGTCGCCCGGCACCGGAGGCCAGGCCGACCGGGCGGCGCTGGTGGGGGCGAGCAGCGGTCGGAGGGCACCGGCCGGATCGGGCGCGCTGAGCGCCGTACCCAAGGCATCGAGGTTTTTGCGCACCTCGTCGAGGGCGGCCAGGACCGCGGGCGCGTTGCCACCGCACATCGCGGCGATCAGCTCCGGCCGGGTGGCGGCAACGCGCGTGCCGTCGCGGAAGGAACCCGCGGCCACCGCGGCCGCGAACGGATCGCCGGCGACGACGCCGGTCAGTGCGGAGGCGAGCAAGTGGGGTACGTGACTGACGGCGGCCACCGCGCGGTCGTGCTCCGCCGCAGTGGACGGCACCACCCGCGCACCCAGCCCGGTGATCAGCTCGGCCAGCACCAGCCAGTCGGCCGTCTCGGTCTCCTGGTCGAGGCACAACACCCAGGCGCAGCCCTCGAACAGCCCCGGCTCGGCGGCCCGGAAACCGGAGGTCTCCTTGCCCGCCATCGGATGCCCCCCGACGAAGCGCAGGCCCTTGGTCAGCTCGCGCACCGGGCCCTTGATCGAGGTGACGTCGGTGATCAACCCGTCGAAGTCGTCCAGCTCGGCGATCACCGGCCGCAGCGCCGGGGCCGGGACCGCGAGCACAACCAGCTCGGCGCTCGCCAGCGCGTCCCGCATCGTGCCGGCCACCTGCCACCGCGCGCCCGACCGCGCGCGGGCGGCGGCCGTCCGGGCGGTGCCCCGGGTGGCCGGGTCGGCGTCGAAGCCGACCACGCGGTGACCCGCGGCGGCCAGCGCCTGCAGCAGCGACCCGCCGATCAGGCCGAGTCCGAGCACCGCGACGTCCACGTCGGAACTCTCGCACACTCCTCCATACGGGCAGGTCATGGTCCACCCATCTCGTCGTCCAGTTTGTCCGTTTCGTCACTGGAAGTGCACGACTCGCGCGGTTACGGTTGCTTCGTGACTTACAGGGGCAAATCTCTCAATCGGGGCATCGCCGTTCTGGTGGCGGCGGCACTGACCGGTGGCGTCGCCGGGCCGGCGAACGCGTCAATCTCCTCCACACCGGATGTGCTTCCCGGCTTCAACGGGACGGTGCTGGCGCTCGCCTACTCCGGCAACACTCTCTACGTCGGCGGCGACTTCACCTCGGTTGTCGTCAAGGGCAAGGCCGTCGTCCGGAACCGGCTGGCCGCCGTGGACGCGCGGACCGGGGAACTGCTGAGCTGGGCGCCGGCCGCGGACGGGCGGGTCAAGGCCATCGCGGTGAGCGGCTCGGCGGTCTACGCGGGCGGGGAGTTCACCACCGTCGCGGGCCAGAAGCGCGACAGCCTGGTGCGGCTGGACGCTGCCAGCGGGGCCGTGTCGAGCGCTTTCAAGCACAGCGTCAGCGGCAAGCCGTACGCGCTGGCCGTCGGCTCCGGCAAGCTCTACGTCGGCGGGGCGATCACCGCGGTGAACGGGCAGACCCGCACCCGGCTGGCCGCCTTCAGCCTGAGCAGCGGCGCGCTCGACGCCACCTGGAAGCCGACCGCCGACGACCAGGTCGAGGCGCTCACCCACGCGGGCGACCGGGTCTATGCCGGGGGCAAGTTCCACAAGGTCAACAGCACTTCCGGGTACGACCGGCTGGTCGCACTCGACCCCTCGACCGGCAAGATCGTGACCGGGTTCAAGCCGAAGGCGCCGGTGATCGCGTACTCCATCGCGGTGGACGGTGACCGGGTCTACACGGCCAGCGGGGGACAGGGCGGCAAGGCCAACGCGTACACGACCGCGGGCGTACTCCAATGGACCGCGACCTTCGACGGCGACGCCCAGGCGATCGCGTCCCTCGGCGGTTCCGTCTACGTCGGCGGGCACTTCGACAAGGCCTGCACGACCGCCCGGACCGGGGCGCAGGGCGTCTGCCTGGACGGGTCGACCGCGCGGGTCAAGCTGGCGGCGCTGTCCCCTTCGGACGGTTCGCTGCAGTCCTGGACCGCGAACGGCAACGGCATCGACGGGGTGCTGACGATGGCCGTCAACTCGGCCTTCGGCGGGCTGGCCGCCGGGGGTGCCTTCACCACCATCAACGGCAAGTCGGTGAAGCGGCTCGCCCAATTCAGCTGACGCGACTTAGCTGACGGCTTTCCTGGCAGGGCCGTACCTCTTCGGGCGGGAGGTACGGCCCTCGGGCTGTGGACGGCCGCCGGAAAATGTCGTACCCGGGCCCTACTCTCCGACCCACCCAGTGCCCGGGGTGGGGGTGGCGGCGGGGCGCCGCGCGGCGATTTGATCTTGGCGTTCGGCTACGGCTTGCAGTTGTGGCTGCGCTGCCAGGACTGCGCCTTGGCCACCGGGCTCTTGTCGCCGCCCTTGCGCCACGAGTCGAGATAGGTGGCCGGCCAGATCACGCCGCGGCGGGTCTTCCAGTCGCCGGTCCTGGCGCACGGCGGCGAGATGCCGAAGTGCAGGTGGCAGACGTTGTTCGCGTTGCCGGTGCGGCCCACGTCGCCGAGGCGCTGGCCGCCCTTCACGCGTACCCCCGCCTTGATCCCGCTCTTGACCTTGCTCAGATGCGAGCCGTAATAGCGGACACCGTCGTCGCCCAGCAGCGAGACCGACAGGCCGCCGTTGTTCGGGCCGTCGGGTGCGCCCTTCACGTAGGCGTCCTTGAGGCTGACCTCCAGCACCACGCCATCGGTCGTGGCCACCACCGGCTCGCCGCAGTCCGCGAAGATGTCCGTCGCCGGGTACTTGCCGTGGGTCGGGTGGTAGGCGACGTTCGACGCCTTGACCGGGAAGACATAGGACACGTTCGACTTCGGGGCCGCGGTCGTCGCCTTGGGCTTCGCGCTCGCGCTCTTGCTCGGCGTCGCGCTCGTGCTCGTGGTGGGTGCGGCGCTCGTCGGCACCGGCGCGGAGGTGGCCGGCGCGGCCGACGTCGGCTCGACGAACTGCGGCTCGGAGGCCAGATCCTGGTCACCGCCCGGCTTGCCGCAGCCGGACAGACCAAGGGTCAGCATGGTCAGACCGGTGACGGCCCACACTGCGCGTCGGGTTCCCACTCGTAGCACCGCGCCATCCTGGCAGACCTCGTCGAGCCGCGCTGCCCGGCGTCCGCGGATAGGCTGTCCGGATGGGGTACCCGGTTTATGGGGCGCAGCCCGCGTCGCTGCCGCCCGGTCTGCCGCCGCGGCCGGTCTATCGCGAGCCGCACCCGATCGGCACCGCCCCGCTGCTGTCCGGCATGGGGGCCGCGCTGATCTGGTTCGCGCTGTTCGGCCTCATCGGCCGTGACCTGGTCAGCTACGCCTGGTGGACGGTCGTCGCGGCGGTCACGGCGTGGATCGTCGCGCTGGTGCTGTCGATCCTCGGGGACCGCGGCGTGGCCGTCGGGGTGGCCATCGTCTCGGGCGCCGGGCTGTCGGTGGCGATGGGGTTCGTCACGTACCGCTGGATCACGACCCTCGACTTCCCGCTGTGGTGATTGTCCAGGTCTGGTGGCGTTTCTCATCGACCGATGGTGTGGCTCTGGTGGCGCAGAGCACTCGGCCTTGACGAACGATGTCGCACTCGGCAACCTCAGCGACATGGCCTCTTCCCCACAGCGGCTTGACCCCGACCGGCGGCGCCGGCGGGCGGAGTTACTCGCGGCCCTCGCCGATGCGAAGGCCGCGCGCCATCGCACCCACCCCGAGCGTCTGCGCGGCGCCCGCATCCGCGAGCTGATCGCGGTTCGGCGCCGGCGCGTGGTTTCCTGACCTCTAAGTCCTAACTCCTTCGGGGCGTGGCGCGGCCCACGTGACACCCCAGCGACTACCGTCTGTCGCTGAGGACATTGGCGTGGTGGGGGAATCGTGTCGACATTCGCTGCCGCCGTCGCACGCGGCAAGAACGGCTGGACGGCATCCGAGATCGAGCTGACCGGTCTCGCCGACATCGACGAAGTGGCGGACCGGCTGCTGGACGCCGAGCCGGACGCTGAGGTGTCCCTGCTCTTCGTCGAGGCAGACGATCAGTACCTGGTGATCGTGCGTCTCGACGAGGGCGAGGACCTGCGGGTCTTCGGGTCGGATTCGATCTTCGCCGAGGAGTCCCGGATCGGGGCGCTGCTGCTCGGCGAGATCGAGGCGCCGGCCCTGGGGATCGACGACCTGGCCGCCTCGGTGTCGCCCTCGTCCGACGAGGAGGAGGACGAGGAGGAGGACGAGCCCGCCGCCGACCCGGACGCCGACCCGGTCGGTGACGCCGAGATCCTGGCCGACCTCGGGATCAGCGCGCACCGGCTGCTGACGCTGTGCGCGCTCGAGGGCATGATGCCGGCCGACATCACCGCCGAGATCGCTCAGCGCCTGGGCTGCGCCGACGAGCTGGAAGAGCTGCGCGAGGCGTGATCACCCGGCCGCTCCACGAGGAGTGGATGCGCCGCGCCCTGTCGGTGGCGTCGTCATTTCCGGAGGACGTACCCGTCGGCGCCGTGATCTTCGACGCCGACGGCAACGAGCTGGCGGCGGCCGGCAACGAACGCGAGGCCACCGGCGACCCGACCGCGCACGCCGAGATCCTCGTGCTGCGCCGGGCCGCCCTGCTCGCCGGGAGCTGGCGGCTCGACGACTGCACGCTGGTCGTGACGCTCGAGCCGTGCACGATGTGCGCCGGCGCGCTGGTGCTGGCCCGCGTGTCGACGCTGGTCTTCGGCGCGTGGGAGCCCAAGACGGGCGCGGTGGGGTCGTTGTGGGACGTGGTGCGGGACCGGCGGCTCAACCACCGGCCCGCCGTCTACTCCGGCGTGCTCGAGGACGAGTGTGCCGCCCTCCTCAGGGATTTCTTCCGGTGATCGTGTCCAGCCCGATCTCCACCATCGCGGTGAAGCCCTTCTCCCGCTGATCGGACGGCATCGCCTCGCCACGCTTGATGTGGTCGCTGACGGTCAGGATGGTCAGCGCCTTCGCCTTGTAGCGCGCGGCGATCGTGTAGATGGCCGCCGACTCCATCTCGACCGCCAGCACGCCGTAGGCGGCCAGGGCGTCGTACAGGTCGGGACGGTCGGTGTAGAACGCGTCGGCGGCCAGGATCGGGCCCACGCGGATCGTCGTGTTCCTCCGCTCCGCGACGTCGACCGACGTGCGGAGCAGGTCGAAGTCGGCCACCGGGGCATAGTCGACCAGGCCGTCGAAGCGGGTGCGGTTCATGTTCGAGTCGGTGGCGCTGCCGATCGCGGCGATGACGTCGCCGAGCTGAAGCTCCTCGGCGAGCGCGCCGCACGAGCCGATCCGGATCAGGCTCTTGACGCCGTACTCGTTGATCAGCTCGTGCGTGTAGATCGACGCCGACGGCATGCCCATGCCCGAGCCCTGCACGGAGACCCGAACGCCCTGCCAGGTGCCGGTGAAGCCGAGCATGCCGCGCACCTCGGTGTAGCACTTGGGGTCGTCGAGGAAGGTCTCGGCGATCCACTTGGCCCGCATCGGGTCGCCGGGCAGCAGCACCCGCTCGGCGATCTCCCCGGGCTGCGCGCCGATGTGCACGCTCATGAGGCGCCCTTTCGGTTGGGTGTGGTCATGCCACGATCCTGCCAGGGCCAACCCGGCGACGGGCCGGATGGGGCGTCGGGTAACCTACTTCGCGGTGGTGTGTCCGAGCGGCCTAAGGAGCACGCCTCGAAAGCGTGTGAGGGTGCAAGCCCTCCAAGGGTTCAAATCCCTTCACCACCGCTCCAGGTAAGTCGCCCGGTGGCTCCGTGTGAGCCGCCGGGCGTTTGCGTTTGCCACGGCCTGGCGTCGGGAAGCGTTCGGCGTCGTGGGCACCCTGGTTTCGTTGTTATTGCTCGCCGGGGTCCTTGGTTTCGCCGTGGTGCGGCCTCGCGGGCTGCCCGAGGCGGTTGCGGCCGTGCCGCCCGCTGGTCCCGTGGGTCGCCGCCCCGGCTGCTGGCCACCGTCTTCGTCATCGCGGCTGCCGTCACCGCCGCGCTCAGCCTCGATGCGACCGTCGTGCTGCTCACGCCGGTCGTCTTCGCCACCGCCGGCGCGTTGCGGATCAGGCCCAAGCCCCACGTGTACGCGTGCAGCCACCTGGCCAACTCGGCGTCCATCCTGCTGCCCGTCTCCAACCTCACCAACCTCCTCGATGGGCGCGGCCGGTCTGTCCTTCCTGCACTTCGCCGGCCTCATGGTGCTGCCCTGGCTGGCCGTCGTCGCGGTCGAGTTCGCCGTCCTGCGCTGGTATTTCGCCGGCGACCTGCGGATCAGCCGGCCGGCCGCGCCCGTGGCGAGGATCGAGCCCCCGCGGTACGCGCTCGTCGTGCTGGGCCTGACCCTCGCCGGCTTCGTGGTGGCCGGCCCGCTGGGCGTACACCCCGCCTTTGTCGCCGCCCTCGGCGCGCTCGCTCTGTGCGTACCCCTCAAGGGTTTGACCTGGAAGTCGGCTCTCGCCGCCGCCAATCCGTGGTTCTGCCTCTTCGTCTTCGGCCTGGGCATCGTCGTGCTGGCGGTGAGCCGCGGCGGCTTCGGGCGCCTGGTCGATCGCCTCGCGCCGCACGAGACCGGGCTGGTCGCGCTGCTGATCATGGCCGGGTTGGCGGCAGTGCTGGCCAACCTGCTCAACAACCTGCCCGCCACGCTCATGTTGCTGCCGCTGACCGCGCACGAGCCCGGCCTGGTGCTCGCGGTGCTGCTGGGCGCCAACATCGGGCCCAACCTGACCTACGTCGGCTCGCTGGCCACCCTGCTCTGGCGGCAGATCCTGCATCGGCGCGGCGAACCGCCCGTCACGGGTGAGTTTCTGCGGCTCGGTCTGCTGACCGTGCCGGCCTGCCTGGTCGTGGGGGTGGCGGCCCTGTGGCTCAGTCTGCGAATGTCGCCGTCGTGAGGATCCTCGTGTGGCTCGCCGACGACACGTGGGAGGCGTGCGTCGACGCGTCGCGCGGGCTTGAGGGGGACGTCACGTTGCTCTACGTGGTGGATGTCGACACCGTTGCGGCGATGAGCGGACCGGCCGGACTGCTCGGCCGGGGCCGGTCGGCGTCGGGCGGGGAGATGCTCGCCGACGCCGGTGGGGAGCTGCTGTCGGCGGCGGAGGACAGGCTGGGCCGGGATGCGCAGATGCTGATGCGCTGGGGGCGACCCGAGCACGAAGTGGTGGAAGCCGCAGGTCAGGCCGACCTCTTGGTGGTCGCGCGGGACGGCGATCGGCAGCGGCCGGGGCCGCGCAGCCTCGGGCACGCGACCCGCTTCATCGTCGATCATGCGCCGATCGGGGTCCTGCTGGTGTGGCCGGAGTAGCGCTGGTGGTGGCTGATTCGCCACGCAGCGTACTGTCGGAAAGACGTCTCACCTTACGCATTGTGAAAAATCACCTTGGCGTCTGGAACCGCTCCCGGCCGCTCTCAGCTGCCGTACAGCAAGATCAAAAAGCCTGGTCACATGTCTTAGACGTAACGCGGGCGTTTCGTCGTCACGAATGCATCCTGCGAAACGCCTGTGACCTGCGAAGACTACGTCGAGTGACGGCTGGGGGACTGCCCAAACACATACGGGTCCAGGCAAGTGATCGCGGCAAAGTCCGACGGATCGGATGAGGCCGCCGGGCCGGTCAGTGAGAAAGTTTCACAAACTGCATCGGGCGGATCTGTCGATGTCTGTCTTAGGGTTGAGGGCGTGAGAGTTGAGCATCACTGGTGGAATGGTGACGTCCGGCTTGCACGTCGGGACGTCTTCGTGAAGACCGACGGGAGCCTCTGGGAGGTCGAAGCCCAAATGGGCGGACCGCAGGGCAAATCAAAGGTGCAACAGTGTCCATTTGGTTTTTCTTTAATAACTTCCTCAATTACTTTTTGGGCTTGATAACTGTTTTTCATTGAACGCCTC
>NZ_JBFAZH010000127.1:0-2773 GCF_040681735.1 Actinoplanes sp. NPDC051633
GGGCGCGGGGGGGGTTGCGGGGGGGGGGCGCCCCCCCCCCCCCCCCCGCCGGGGGCTGCCTTCGATGGTCTTCGGTCGACGCGGCGCCACCGTCACTCGAACGGGGTTCACTGTGGCGGTCGTCGGCGAAACTATCCGTCATGGCTCGGATTCTCAGGTGGTGGCGCGGGCGTCGACGGGTTCCGGGCGGTCCGGCGGCGGATTCGCCGTTGTCGCCAATCCGGTGGTGGCCAGCGATGCTGGGCACGGTCGTGGCCGTGGTGGCCGGCGGGGCGCTGGCGATGTGGCTGCTCGGTGTGTGGTCGCATGTTCCGGCGAAGGTGTCCGAGAGCGACAAGTTCCGGCTGGATGAGATCAAGCTGGGGTTGACGGTTGCGGCCGGCCTGGCGGCGGGTGTGACGTTGCTGGTGACGTTGCGCCGTCAAGTGCTGCACGAGCGAACGCAACGGTTCGCGGAGAAGGACGCGGTCGAGTCGCGGATCACGGCCTTGTACGTGGCGGCGGCGGACCAGCTGGGCAGTGACAAGCCCGCGGTGCGCCTGGCGGGGTTGTATTCGCTGGAGCGGTTAGGTCAGGACCACCCACCTTTGCGGCAGACAGTGGTGGACGTAATCTGCGCCTATCTGCGTATGCCGTACACACCCCCGATCGAGTTTCTGCCTCAGAACGTTGAGCAGTCGCCATCAGGGCCCGCGGACGACGCTGCGGAACCCGATGAGGATAAGGAGGCCGAGCGCAGACAGGAGTTGCAGGTGCGGTTAACTGCGCAGAGGCTGCTGGCGAAGCATCTCCGGCCCAGGACGGATTCTGCGCAGTCGGCGGTGGCTGCTGATTGGTTTTGGCGGGGTCCGGCAGACGAGTGGATGGACATCGACCTCACCGGCGCCGCCCTCGTCAAATTCGACTTTAGCGATTGCCATCTCGGCCACTTCGCTGGTGAGTATGCTCAGTTCTACGCCTCCACCGACCTGAACAAGGCCCAATTCCACGCCCACGCCGAATTTGATTTTGCCGAGTTCTACAGCCTTGTTTTTATGTACGGCGTCCAGTTCCACGCCCACGCCGGCCTACACAAGGCCCGGTTTCATAGTCTCACGGACCTGTCCAGGGCTCAATTTCGGGCCGGCGCTGATCTGCGCGAAGCCCAATTCCAAAGTAAAATCGAGCTTATTGGAGCCTCGTTCCAGGCGATCGCCGATCTGAGCGAGACCAAGTTCGGTGCCCTCGCCGATCTCCGTAAAGTTCAATTCCACTCCGACGCTCTATTTAGCATGACCGAGTTCCACGCCAAGGTCGATCTGGGGAAGGCCCAGTTCTACGGCTACGCCGGATTGTCGCACGCGCAGTTTCAAGCCGCGGTCGACCTGAGCGGCACCCGATTCCACCAACTCGTCGACCTGACGGGGGCGCAATTTTACGGCGACGCCGTCGTCAACGGGAATCAGCCCGTTGTTGGGCTGAAGTGGGACGGCGCGCTCGTGGCGCGAGGCGACTGGTTGCCAATCGGTTGGACTGTCAACGGACCTAGCTCGGACGTAAACGGCTTGCGGCGGGTAACCCGTGAAGAGGCACCGACGGACACGCAATACGACTCGCCTGATAAGGGCTGATGACGGCCCATCGGGTCCAATCTGGTGGCGCGCACTCGACTGCCGCACGCGGAGGCCGAAGGCCGTAGGCGTGCGGCATTGTCACGCACTGCGCGCGGCCCGGAGGGCCGCCTTGAAGACGTATGGAAAGTTCTCACCGGCAGTTGTGCTGTTCAAAGTTTCTGTACGTCTTCAAGGCGGCCCGAAACGGGCCGCTCACGCCGCCGCCTGGGCGCGTGGCCGGCGCCTAGCTGTCGCACGCGCCGGGCTCACGCAGGCAGCCCGGCGGCTGGCGTGGAAGCGGGATCGGGCCGCAGCGACAATAGAGTCGGGTTCGAATGGGGTGGGCCTTAAGGCCGGGCCGCTACCGGTGCGGCCACCTGCTGCGCCCGGCTGAAGGGCGATTGACGGCCGTGGAGCGCCGGGTGCGGCGGCGCGCATTGTGTCCGGGCCGCCCCTCCAAGCTCAAGGGCGCTTCGCGTCGCAAGCGACGGCCTGCGGCCGCCCTTGACCTCGGAGCCTCTACGGCCCTCGGGCAGGTTGGTCACGGGGCAGGCCGGTGGCCTGCCCTCATCAGCTCGCGCGCCGCCGCACCCGCCACCGACTCGCGTGTCAAGAAAGGATTGACGATGCCTAGCCGATCCGCGTGCCAGGTCCTGCCATATCAGCCGGCCGAACCGAGGCGTATCGAGGAACCACGGGGACGTTGGAACGCATTAAGGCCGGTCAACGCCTTGCAGCTCCGTGGTCACGACCGCCTGGCAGCGTGATGTCCAACGGTATCTGGCACCGTTTGTACTATCTCCTCATTCGACATCCTCGCCCATGCGGCGCAGCTCCCGTCGTACGATCTCAACTCCGCTAGAGTGGTGAATTTTCCTATTTAGGTCAAGGCTGCGGTGAAGGAGTTGGATACCTTCCTCGCGATTCGACCTGGCACGTAGCTTTCCCCACGTATAGAGAACCTGGGCCATGTGAGTATCTTTGTTAAGTTGCACGCCGAGTTCCATACTTTGGCGAAGTAGTTCTTCGGCTTCGCTTGCACGATTGCGGTTCCGGCCGATCAGTTGACCAAGAGTGTGCAGGACCTGGGCCTCACCGTCGGAGTCGCGTGCTGCCTTCCTGATCTGCAGGCTTTGGCGAAGTAGTTCTTCCGCTTCGCTTGCACGATTGCGGTTCCGGCC
>NZ_JBFAZH010000127.1:2873-11164 GCF_040681735.1 Actinoplanes sp. NPDC051633
CTGCAGGCTTTGGCGAAGTAGTTCTTCGGCTTCGCTTGCACGATTGCGGTTCCGGCCGATCAGTTGACCAAGAGTGTGCAGAACTTGGGCCTCACTGGGAAGGTCTTTTCGGCTTCTGAGTAACTCTCGACTCTCGCGAAGTAACTTCTCTGCTTCCGCTGTTCGTCTTGAGGTGCTACCACCCAGCATTCTTCCTAAAGTGTGGAGTGCCTGTGCTCGGTGGAAGATTTCCCCAATTTTTGCGCCGATCCATACACTTCTTCTGAGTTCCTCTTCAGCCAGCTTGCTACGCCGACGTTTTGCATCAATCGAGCCCACGATATGGAGGGCTATGGCAACCTCTATGCGATTCTCCGCAGAGCTGGCAACGGCTCGGAAGATAGGCTCGGCTTCGGCGTGTCTACGCTCCCGATAGTACACCATCCCGCGAAGAAAGCTGATCTCAATGGAATCAGGGGGCAACATTCCCAGGCGTTGCTGTTCCTCGGCAAGGCGAGACCCAAGCCATTGTTGTCCCATCTCCCCCGAAACGGCCAGCTTCACGTATTCCCTTAGCCCTGAGCTGGCGTTAAGGGCGGAAAGGTGGTACGCGCGCCCTGCGCCTTCGTTCAGATAGCGAGGGACTTCGGAGAATTCCCGCCGTAGCCCAGAATTTTGTGCGATTTCTAAGAGGCGGCCATGTACCGCATTACGTAACTCAGTACGCTGCTGAAGTCGATCGATCAAATGGCTGCGGGCGTTCGGCGCGAGATGCCACTCGCTGTTCCTTTCCACCACAAAATTGCATGAATGGAGAGCCGTAATTAACGCTTGTGGGCGAGGTAAGTCTAGTGACTCCAGCAAATACACCGCGAGGTCGTCCGTAAGGCTTTCGGCGCCGGCGAGCGCTGTTAACGAGGTCTCAATGACGGAACTGGCGCCCAAGAACACGGCTAAATCCGGCGGCGCGTCGTTATTGGGCCTCATGCCGTACACCTAGTCCAGCTAAGGCTAATGCCAAGCTGGCATAGGCGCTGTTGATGTCGAGCGAGGTAGCCAATAGCATCCTTGCGGAGGCCGCTGCTTCTTCAGCGGTGGCAAACCATCCCTTTTCCAGCGCGATGTTAGTGAGGTCCTGCAGAGCGTGGCCGCGTGTTTCGCTGTCGTACCTGTCAGGAAGGTCCAGAACGAGGCAGGCTTCAGGCGGCCAGACATCCGGCCTGCTGGTCAGCTGGAGCGGGTCTGACAGGTCTAGGAGAAGCAATCCTTCTTCGACTAACTCGGCAAGCGCATCGTCCCACAGTCGCTGCCTGACCTCCATTAAGTCACGAGGATCGAACAGATGTGTGTTGATAAACAGCAAGGCGACTCGTCGAGTATTAAGAATGTTGCGGAGGGCAGTATGAACGTCCCGAATCTGGGCGTCCTCCCTCGCATCCCTCAAATCTCTGTCGGAGCCGAGATTTATACTGACGTTACTAATGGTTACATTGCCACGCGATCTGATGTCGTTTCCCACACTTACTACAGAGGCTTCGCCTTGACTCGCGACTGTAACGTTGATTGACCTGAGTATCTGTCGGACTATATCGCGAACGTAGTGAGTGTTGGCGTTCATTGGATCAATTTGTACGCTGAGCCAGCGGCGAGGCCACGGCTCAGTCAACAATCTATGCCTTAGGACCTTCGCGAAAATTGAACTCGGTGCACCCGGGCCAGCATGAATACGAATCACCCCATTAATATCCCGGAAGTAGGGATCTAGGGCTGCGAATTGTGACCTCCAGTCCAAAGAGTGCACCGCAACGCCCGTCATTTAGATGGCCGCTTATTCTGTGTGCCGATACGTTTGATGCTAGTGTCGCGCTTTGAGCGAATGTCATTCGCTACTTGTGCATCTCGCGCAGTGGGGTCGAGACTTACATCCTCGATATTGACCTTTCCGCTTGATCGGATTCGATTAGCGATCTGCAAACCTGAGGGATTCGCCGTCTGGGACAAGCGGCGGGCCGCCCACCAAGCCAAACCACAGGCCGCGACAGCTGTAGCTCCTACAAGCAGCCACCGTAGAACACCGCTCAAGGATCCGCTCACGGCAACCACTATCAGCACGATGGCTGCAGCACCAACTGCAGCCGAAATTTCGAAGATCGCTTTCCGCATATTCTTCGTGTCCTCGGAACGGTGCTCGATGGCAATGAATTTGCGTAGATTCTCGGCCAAGTTCTCACCTTACGCCATCCAACGTTCGGTCGACACAAGCATCGGCGTCTTGGAGGTTGCAGATGCATCGGCAACCCGAAACGACCTCCTAGGACGTCGGACGACCGTACAGGGTGGTGGAATGTCGCCGCAGCTCATGCTCGGTATGGACCCCATCAGGCACATCATGATCATTTCTTGACGGGGCAGAGGTCGCAGCTGTCAAGAGGCGGAGCCGATCGCCTCAGAAGGTGTTTCAGATCAAGGCGGAGGGACCGCTTGATCATTGATCATGTAGCAGCCCTGCCCGCTGGCGGTCCCGCGGCCAGCAAACCAGTCAGGAGCCACTGTAGGTAGTGATTTGACAATCAAGATTGATCAGCATCACCTGGTGCGGTGTGGGTCGCCGCCTCTTCAGTCGCCTCCATTGGCGTGCGTGGCCGCCGCATGCCCGAAAGAGCGGTCAGATCTGCTGCAGAGTAGAGGCCTAACGATCTTGCAATGGGCGGCCGACAAGCTAACCTGCGGTGCTGGTCACAGCCTTGAGGCAGTCAGCCACTCGCTCATTCCTAAAACGTGTGTCGGAAGGCCTCCAGGCATCAGCAAGCCGGCGGACATGCCAGATCCCGTGCCAGATGGGCGGGTCGTCACGGGGGCGCAGCGGGGGAAACACGGGGAGTCGACGCGCGTTCGCGCTGGTGGACATGTTGCAGCTCAGCGATCATGGCCGAAGACCGTCCTGGCAGTGCAGGAGTCACCGCGTGCCCGTCGCGTGCCCGATCGTTCAGCAAACAGAGGTCAGTGTGGGTCTTCAACGGCACATCGCGCATCGCCCGACCAAGTGAACCAGCGCAGGTCACCCAGCTCACGAAGCCGGTTGAGGGCCTGATCTAGGCACCTTCCAAACTGATGTCGCGGCGGCCGACTATGCCAGCAACGGTGACCGCCCCGGACATACATGCGAGGGGTCAAGGTTCGCTGGTCCCGCGCTGCGCTTCTACGCCTCGGCGCAGCTACTGAGGATTGAGCACGTCGAAGACGGTTTCGAAGGACTTTTCAAGGCTGGCGAGCACACTGGCTCCCTTGGCTGCAGAGCCGAGGGAAGGCCGGCCGACGACACCTGACTTGGTGTAGCTAGCCATGCCAAGAGTCAGTAGGTTCGGCCGGTCCGTTGCGATCCAGTCCGCAGTGTCGTTGCCGGGTCGGATCACCTCTGGGTACTTCGCCAGTAAAATCGAGGTCTCGATCTCACCGGCGTGCATGTCCTCCTGGCTGCTCGACCCGAGCCCCGCGACGGCCCGTGCCCGGTCCCACTCGGCCGGCTGAGGGAAAACGGCGATCCGAGGACCGCGTACCGATGCTTCCTGGGCCACGTTTCCGAGGACGTAATTCCCGCCGTGGCCGCTGACGAGGACCAGCCGGTCGATTCCGGATGTGGACAGCGAGTCGGCGATGTCGGTGATGACCTGGTGCAGGGTCCGGGCGCTGATGCTGACTGTCCCGCGCCATGCGGCGTGCTCGTGGGAGCACGAGATGGTGATCGGCGGAAGGAGCATGACCGGGAAGCGCGCGGCGAGCTGTTCGGCGATCACGCAAGCGACGATGGTGTCCGTGCTAAGCGGAAGGTATTCACCATGCTGCTCGAAGCTGCCAACAGGCAGCATTGCGACCCGGGCGTCGCGGTCGGTCTCGTCCTTCGACGTCGCTGTCGTTATCAGGTCGACCAAGATAAGTCTCCACCGTCTCAGGCGGCCGGCTTCATCAACCCTCGGATGCGGTCGCTGAGATCTGATACTTCCGCATGCCGCCGGTAAGGCGCCAGTGTCACCCGGACGCGCTGCATCTCGGCGAGCGCGCGACCGGACGGCGCAGTCCGTACGACCCCGATCGCCCGGCGGCCGGTTGCGCTGGCGCTTTCGAAGTCGCCCTGCCCGGCATAGGCGCTAGTCAGGCGGGCCAAGCAGAGCCCTTGGTCGCGGCGGAGCGCCGTCGGCCAAGTCGGCAGGCTTCGCTCATAGGTCGCGACGGCCACATCAAATCGGCCGAGACGGCTCCAGCAGCTCGCTGCCTCCATGCCGATGTATGACGGTGTGCAGTAGTCGGTGAGCCAGTTCGGGGCGTCACCTGTCCGGCCAACCTGGTCGTAGGCGTCGTCAAGAGCGCGGGCGCACTCGCCCTCGTCGCCGAGCTGGGCGTGCCCGCGGCCGCGCAGCCGCTGAACTAGGGCCTTCAAGCGGTAGGCGTCCGGTGGAGCGTTGCGCAGCGCGGCATCGGTGAGGCCGATGACTCGATTGGCGTTGTCCGTATCGGAGGCGATATCGGCCTTGCGCATCAGAACGTAGGTGGTTTCCCAAGGGTCGCCGATTTCCAGTGCGTATTCCATTGATCGATCGGTGTAACGCATTGCTTGGTCGACATCGCATGCATCCTGATAAAGCCAGCCCTCGAATTCGTTGTACCGCAATGCGAGTCTCAGCAATTCGGCGCGGACGTCGCCGCGTGCATTGGCGAGCATCTGGTCGAGCAGGACTGTCTGGGCGTGGACCACATCGATCAGATGGTGCGGGCCCATGAGGTTGTCCGCTCGGAGGTGTTCGGCAAGGACGTTGCGGAAGTAGTCGACGATCTCTATTCCGACAGCAGGAGCGACTGAGCGCACTGCAACCGTGGTCGCTGGCGCGCTCTGCAATCCAAGCTGCTCCACCGACTGCCCGTAGACGTAGCACAGCAACCTTCGGCTGGTGGCGTCCGGCTGGTCGTGGCCGTTCTCCCAGCGAGACAGCATCGTCTTCAGGCTGCGTTCGGTGGCGATTGGTATGCCCTCGTCAGCTGCGGCATGCTGCAGCGCCCGAATCGTCTGCGCTTGCTTCCAGCCGACTTCGAGCCGCGCAGCCTGCAGCGGCGTGACCGCCCGCGATGACTGACTGAATGCCATGTGGTCGTCTCCCTTGTCGACTTCCCATTGTGCACGGTCGATAGAAAATGCACAGCGGTTAACGCGCTTAGTGATAACCGGGTTAACTCCCGCCATCTGACAACGTTCGTCCTCAGTGATGTCTCCTTGATCGAGTCACTTGTCGACTGGAAGGAGGAGCGGATGTCACGACACAAGATGTTCGGAACGCGGCCCATCGAGGTAATCTCCGTTGTTGAGCCGCCGGTATCTCAGTGGTATGCCCGCCGGGCGCGCGTCACCTTTCTGACCGCGGGAGTCACTACTGCGGTCATGGCTGGTGTCGCCCTGTCAGCGTTCATCTCGCCGGTCTTGGCGATCGCGTCAGCGCTACTGCTCGGCGTGCTCTGCGGAGCCTTCGCTGGCTCCGTGGTCCTCGCATGGCCGGTCCTGCGGGCGCTCTGGTGGTGGCTGCCGGAGACCATCCTCACTGGGCTGGTCTTCGTCGGACCCTCGTTGGTGAGTCGTGCCACGCACTGGCTTGTCGGACTGGGCCTGATCGCCGTCGTAGTCGCTTTCTGTGGGCTTGTTCGCCCGGTGCGTCGGTTCATTGCCGCTTGGTCGTGGTGCGTGGTGGATCGTCACCGGCTGCGGCTGTGCTTCGCCAGGATCGTCCGCGGTTCGGCGCCGACGGGCTCCCGTCCAGGATCACTGCCGCTGATGTTGTGGGCACGCCCGACACCGGCTGGTGAGCGGGTGTGGGTGTGGCTGCGGCCCGGTCTTGAGCTGGAGGACCTGGACGGCAAGACGGGTCAGCTCGCGGTGGCGATGCCGGCCAAGCAGGTCCGGGTGGTGTCCGCGTCGGAGCGGTACGCCGCGCTGATCCGAGTCGACATCTCCCGGCGCGACCCCCTTGCGGGCCGGATCGATTCGCCGCTGGCGCTGCTGATCCCGAGCCTGCGCACCAACACAAAGGCTGCCCCGGTTGCGCCGGTGCCGCCGGTCGGCCTGGATCTGGCCGACATCGAAGAGCCTGCCCCGGAACGCCGCAGGAGTCGTCCATGACCTGCTGTGTCCCGGTGGAGGAATCCCCTGTTGAACGCCATCACACAAAAAGGAGTGATCACTGATGGCTGGAGAAACAACAATCACGATGATCGGCAACCTGACCGACGATCCCGAGCTGCGGTACACGCCGAGCGGGGCGGCGCTGGTGAAGTTCACCGTCGCGTCGACGCCACGGCTGATGGACCGCGAGACCAGTCAGTGGAAGGACGGCGACACGCTGTTTTTGACCTGCACCGGCTGGCGGGACATGGCCGAGCACATCGCGGAGTCGCTGACCAAAGGCACCCGAGTCATCGTCACCGGCCGGTTGCGGCTGTCGCGGTGGGAGGACAAGGAGTCCGGCGAGAAGCGGTCCACCTACGGCCTGGAGGTCGACGAGGTCGGCCCGAGTCTGCGGTTCGCGCGAGCGAAGGTCACCAAGATGAACCGGGCCAAGGCCGGTGACGGGTTCGTTCCGGACAGCGTGCCGGACGAGCCGTGGAACACCGCCTCCCCGGTGCCGGCAGCGTGATTGCCGTGAGCGATGACCGTCACGACGATGTCGCGGCCGAATCGGCGGCAACGGACCTGCCGGGCTTCGAGGGCTACAGGCTCCTTCCGCCTCCGGCCGAGGTGCCGTCGCTGGGGCCCTCGCTGCTGAGCCCGGACGGTCGGCATGCGATCCGGATGGATTTGGCCAGAGTGATCTCGGCGCACTATGTCAAGCAAGGGGAACAGTCGGGCCTGCCGGGCGCCGTCATCAGGTGCATCCTCGACGATGACGGGCCTGAACAGCCGAAGGATCAGGGCTGACATGGCTCCTGTCCTGGTCGCTGAGACCGGTACTGGTCCAGTCGAGCTCGGCCCGGTGTTGTCGATTTTCGACCCGGTACATGTCGGGATCGACGAGTTCGGCCACCCGAAGCGGGTACCGCTGATCGAACGCAACATCCTGATCGGCGGGGAACCCGGCTCGGGCAAGTCAGGCCTGCTGAACGCGATCGTCGCGCACGCGGCGCTGTCGCTGGACTGCAAGCTGGTCCTGCTCGACGGCAAGCGAGTCGAGCTGGGCCAGTGGAAGAAGTGCGCCGAGCTGTTCGTCGGCCCGGACATCGACGCGGCGCTGTCGCTGCTCAAGCGGCTGCAGATGATGATGGACAACCGGTACGACTACCTGGAGGCCTGCGAACGCCGGAAGATCATTCCGGACGACGTCTTCCTGTCGTACCTGATCGCCATCGACGAGATCGCCTACTTCTCGGCCACGATCGGCAGCAAGCAGCAAAAGGAAGACTTCAACATGCTGCTGCGGGACCTGGTCGCCCGGGGCCGGGCGGTCGGCATCATCGTCGCTGCCGCGACGCAGCGGCCCAGCTCGAAAATCATCGATACCGATCTGCGAGATCTGTTCGCGTGGCGGTTCGCCGGACGCTGCACCAACGATTCGTCGTCGGACATTGTCCTCGGGCACGGCTGGGTGAACAAAGGCTGGTCGGCCAACTCGATCAGCCCGAACAACCCGGGCGCGGGCCTGCTGATCGCCGAGAACGGCAGCCCCGAATTGCTGAAAGTCGCCTACCTGGATGACCGCACCTGTGCGGCCATCGCCGCTTACGCGGCCACCCTGCGCGCCGCTGTCGCCACCGGAAACCGCCCGCTCCTGCGGCCGGTCCCGGACGCGGCCTGACGCGCACCCCAGACCACCCGGAACACCGTCCGGGCTGGAATCCACCCTCATCTATCGAAGGAGATCGATCAATGGTGAAGCGAGTCCCGGCTCCACGGCCAAACCGCACGCACGTCATCCATTACGTCGACCCGGCCACGCCGCCGGCGCATCTGGTGCAGTACACCGACCCGGACACCGGGTACAGGATCTTCCTGACCCCGGCGGAGCTGGTCGCCAAGCAGCAGCGCGACGCGGTTCTTGTTGCCCGCTGGCAGCAGCGTCGCCGCCTGCAGCGCGAACGCGACCGTAAGGCCCGCCGGTTCTGGCTGGGCTTCGGCGCGATTTTGGCCGTGGCGCTGCTGGCCGGGCTCGTCCTGGTGGCCTATCTGATCTGGCAGGCCCTGGCTGTTGGCGCTAGCCGGTTGTCCTCACGGCTGCTAGATCATCTTCCCCACCCGGGCGGGTTGATGTTAGTTGGTGTGGACGGCTCGTAGTGAGATG
>NZ_JBFAZH010000128.1:0-11159 GCF_040681735.1 Actinoplanes sp. NPDC051633
CCGCGTACCCGTGGCGTTTTGAACCCGGCACCCTGCGGGAGGTCGCCGATCAGCCGGACCACCTGCGGTCCGTGCGTGACCGGCTCACCGACAAGCTGGAGTATGCCGAACGCGACTCGATCCGGGCTCGGTTGCTGAGCCTTCGGGCGGTGGTGTCGCGGGTGCTGGGTGATCTGGACTTCGCGCTGGCCGACGGGCGGGCCGCGCTCACGCATGCGGTCGCCACCGGTGAGCTGCGGCGGACCGCGATCGTGCAGGCCCGGCTGGCGAACGTGTTGCGGTGGCGCGGGGACTTCGCGGAGGCCGACCGGCTGTTCGAGGAGGCCCGTTCGAAAGAGCTGCCCGATCGGCTGCGGGCGGAGATCGCCGAGCTGGCGGCACGGTCGGCCGTCGAGCAGGGGCGTCATCTGGAGGCGATGAACCGCTTCGAGGAGGCGCTCGATCTGCGGCGCGGCGAGGATCCCGAGCTGGTGGCGCGGGTCGAGCTGGCGCTGGATCAGGTGGCCGCCGCGGCGACCGAGACGGGCTGGGGGCCCTATCCGCGCACGACCGACGAGATCCTCGGGCGCACGACGCCGCAGCCGCTGGAGAACGGGCAGGCGTTCTCGGAGGGGTACGCGTGGCGGCCCGGCCCGTGGGCGTGGGAGCTGGTCGACGCCGAGCACCGCGTGGTGATCCCGGGCGACGCCGGATATGTGCAGGTGCGGCCGTTCACCGAAGGGCTGGCCTGGGTCTCGCGGGATCCGGCGGGTGGCTGGTTCGCGGTCGACGCGGGCAACCGGGTGATCGTGCCGGGTGGGTTCGAGGAGGTCGGGCCGTTCCGGCACGGGGTTGCTCCGGTACGCCGCGGCGGGTGGGGCGCGATCGACCAGTACGCGCGGGTCGTGGTGGCGCCCAAGTACCGCCGGTTCGCGACGATGCTGACCGGTGGCCGGCGGGTGGACGGGTTCACCGCCGAGGGGCTGGCCGTGGTCGACGCCGGCGACCGGCTCGGCGTGATCGACCGGACCGGGCAGCTGGTCGTCGCGCCGGTGCACGCGGGCCTGGTGATTCACCCGGTGGCGTTCCTGATCGCCGATCGGCGCGGTCGCTGGGGCGCGCTGGACCGCGCCGGCGAGCCGCTGATCGAGCCGGCGCACGCCAGCGAGGCGGATGTGGCGCAGGCAATAGAACAGCTGCTCGCCGAGACGCATCTGGTGCTCTGACCTGGGTATGGTCTCCGAACATGGAGTTTCGTCACCTTGGCCGTTCCGGCCTGCTGATCAGTGAGATCGCCTACGGCAACTGGATCACCCACGGCTCTCAGGTCGAGGAGGATGCCGCCAACGAGTGCGTGAAGGCCGCGCTGGACGTCGGCATCACGACCTTCGACACCGCGGACGCGTATGCGGGCACAAAGGCCGAGGAAGTGCTCGGTCGCGCGCTCAAGGGCCAGCGCCGCGAGGGCCTCGAGATCTTCACCAAGGTCTTCTGGCCGACCGGCCCGGGCCCGAACGACCGCAGCCTGTCCCGCAAGCACATCGCCGAGTCGATCAACGGCTCGCTGCGCCGGTTGCAGACCGACTACGTCGACGTCTACCAGGCGCACCGCTTCGACTACTCGACGCCGCTCGAGGAGACGATGATCGCGTTCGCCGACGTCGTGCGGCAGGGCAAGGCGCTCTACATCGGCGTCTCGGAGTGGACCGCCTCGGAGATCCGGGCGGGCTGGGAGATGGCTCAGGACCTGAAGATCCAGCTGGTGTCCAACCAGCCGCAGTATTCGATGCTGTGGCGGGTCATCGAGGCCGAGGTGGTGCCCACGTCGATCGAGCTGGGTCTGGGCCAGGTGGTCTTCTCGCCGATCGCGCAGGGCGTGCTGACCGGCAAGTACGAGCCGGGCAAGCAGCCGCCGGCCGGGTCGCGGGCCACCGACGAGAAGTCCGGCGCCGAGTTCATCTCGCGGTGGATGTCCGACGAGGTGCTGGGCACGGTGCAGAAGCTCAAGCCGCTCGCCGACCAGGCCGGCCTGTCGATGGCCCAGCTGGCGGTGGCGTGGGTGCTGCAGAACCAGAACGTCTCCGCGGCCATCATCGGCGCGTCCCGGCCCGAGCAGGTCCACGACAACGCCGCCGCCGCCGGCAAGAAGCTGGACGCCGACCTGCTCAAGGCCATCGACGAGGTGGTGAACCCGATCGCCGAGTTCGACCCGGCTCAGACGGTCAGCCCGCCGAAGCGTCCCTGACGCTAGTTGTTGCTCCAGAAGCGCATCAGCTCGAAGCCCAGCGCGGAGAGTCCCGGTTCGACGCCGATCGCCTCGGCGATCCAGTAGACGAAGGTGAAGAAGAACCTGTTGATCTCGGACTGCCAGAGCAGCACGAACAGCAGGATGAAGCCGTACGGCGCGAAGAGGTTGTAGGCGCGCTGGTACGGCGGGCTCAGCCACGGCTGCAGGATGTTGCCGCCGTCGAGGCCGGGCACCGGGACGAGGTTGAGCACGCTGGCGGTGATCTGGAGCACCGCCAGCAGTGCCAGCGCCGCCCAGAACTCGATGTGCTCGGCGCTGCCGGTCAGCGTGCCGTCCTCGACCTGCGGGCCGAGACCGACCAGGAACGGGACGGCCAGGGCCAGCGCGAAGACCACGTTGGTCAGCGGGCCCGCCAGGCTGATCAGCGACTGCCTGGCCTTGCTGCGGATGTGCTCGTGATTGACCCAGACCGCGCCGCCGGGCAGGCCGATGCCGCCGAGCACCACCGCGACGATCGGCAGCACGATGGACAGCAGCGGGTGCGTGTACTTCAACGGGTTCAGCCGCAGGTAGCCACGGTCGGCCACCTCGTGGTCACCGGAGAAGTAGGCGACGATTGCGTGCGCGTACTCGTGCAGGCAGAGCGACAGCAGCCAGCCGCAGATGACCAGCAGGAAGACGTCCACCTTGACGTTGCCGAAGGTCGTCCAGGTCATCCAGCCGCTGACCAGGGTGAGGGCGAGGATCCCCACGAAGACCGGACTGGGCACGAACGCGCTGCGGGGCGCGCGGCGGCCGGCCTGGGAAGCGGTCACTCCGCCGGCTGCAGACTCATCTTGTAGTCGACCCTGTCGTCCTCGAGCAGGCTGACCTGGGTGATGCCGGCGGTGGCTAGCTCACGCCACACCTGGCCGATCCACGACTCCGCGTCGGCCTGGCTGCTGAACGTCTCGGTCGGACCGGCCACCGGCTGCCCGTCGACGCCCTCGTACCGCCAACTCCACGGCATGCGCCGCCCCCTTTGCTTCTTTCCATTGCTGCGGCTTCCACCCTACGGCGTCGCAATGTGCGACCCCGCTTTAAGGTACGAGTCATGTCCGTTGATCGGTGGAACACCGCGCTGGTGCTCGGGGGCATCCGTTCCGGCAAGTCCGCGTTCGCTGAGGCGCTGGTCGCCGACGCCGCGTCGGTGCGCTACGTGGCGACCGCCGCCGGCGGTGAGGACGACCCGGGGTGGATGAACCGGATCGAGGCCCATCAGCGCCGCCGCCCCCAGACGTGGTCCACCGAGGAGACCGGCGCGGACCCGGGCCGGCTGGCCGCGGTGCTGGCCGAGGCGAAGCCGGACGACACGCTGCTGATCGACGACCTGGGCGGCTGGGTGGCCACGCTGCTCGACCCGGCCAACCAGCCGCAGGACGACGTGGAGCTGGTCACCGCCCTGGCCGCGGCGGTGCAGGGGTGCGCGGGACGGGTGGTGCTGGTGAGCCCCGAGGTGGGCTTGTCGCTGGTGCCGGCCACGCCGGTGGGTCGCGCTTTCGCGGATGCCCTGGGTACGACTAACCAGGCGCTCGCCGCCGTCTGCGATCGGGTCGCCCTGGTGGTGGCTGGGCAGACGACGTGGATCAAGCCGGGACCCGCGGCGGCCGAACCGGACGTGCTGGATCCCGCTCCCGCTCCCGCATCCGTTCCCGCGCCGGCGGCGCCCACGATCGTCGCGCCGCCCGCGCAGCCGCCGGTCGAGGCGACGCCGGACCTGGTGGTCCAGCCGGACGTCTCGGCGGCCGACGATGAGGACGTCGTCTTCGAGCCGGGCATGGACCTGCCGATGCCCGACCAGGACGCCGGCCCGGACGCCCGCGACCGCCTGGCGACCCTCGACCTGAGCGGTGGCGGCGTCGGCCCCCTGGCCGAGGCGATCGAGTTCGCGGCCGGCACCCAGAGCACCGCCCAGCCCCGCCCGTGGACCTCTCCCCGCGTGCTGTTGCTGTCGGGCGCGCACTCCGGCGGGGCCGCCGCGGGCGACGATCAGGCCGACGTCGATCGCCGGGTGAACGCCGCCGCGGGCGGCGAGGGCGCGCTGATCCGGCTCGCCGGCCGGGCCGGCGCGGACGTCGCGGTGGTCCGCACACAGCCGTCGAACGCGATGGAGGACGGCCCGGTGCTGTCCGCCGCCGAGGTCGACGAGGCGCTGCGCCGGGGCTGGGCGCTGGCCGCCGCCGCCGCGCGCGACGGCCGGGACGTGCTGGTGATCGCCGCCTGCGGCGTGGGCACGGATGCGGCCGCCGCCGCGGTGCTGTCCGCGACGACGGGCGCCGAGCCGGTCGCCGTGCTGCCGCGCGTGCTGGCCCCCGGCGGGACCTTCGACGACAACTCGTGGATGGTGCGCTGCGCCGCGGTGCGCGATGCGCTGCATCGGATCCGGCACGAGTCGCGCGGCGCCCAGGACATCCTGGCCCAGCTCGGCGGCGCGGACGTCGCCGTGGCCACGGGCGTGCTGCTGGGGGCGGCCGCGCGGCAGCTGCCGGTGCTGCTGGACGGGCCGGTGGGCATCGCCGCCGGGCTGGTGGCGCGCGACCTGGGCAGCCAGGTGCGGCACTGGTGCCTGGTGCCGGACGCGGGCACGTTCGCGCTGGTCAAGCAGGGCGCGGACGTGCTCGGGCTGACCCCGGTCACGTCGCTGGGGCTGGACCTGGGCGAGGGTCTGAACGCGCTGGCCGCGCTGCCGTTGATCAGCACCGCGATCGGGCTGGCGGCCGACCTTCCGGTGCATCCGGCGCTGCTGGCCGGGCACGACGATTGACGGACTGCGCCTGGCGCTCACCACGCTGACCGTCCTGCCGGTGCGGGCCGGGCGGGTGGATCGGCGGTCCGCCGCGGTGGCGATGAGCGTTGCGCCGCTGGTGGGCACGCTGATCGGGCTGATCCTCGCCGGGGTGCTGTGGCTCCTGCCGCCGGGCCTGGTCGGCGGGGCGGTCGCCGTCGCCGCCGGCGTGGTCCTCACCCGCGGCCTGCATCTGGACGGGCTGGCCGACACGGTGGACGCGCTGGGCTCCTACCGGCGCGGGCCCGAGGCGCTCGAGATCATGAAGAAGCCGGACATCGGGCCGTTCGGGGTCGCGGCGATCGTCCTGGTGCTGCTGGTGCAGGCGGCCGCGATCACGCCGGTCGGCGCGGTGCTGGCCTGGACGGCCGGGCGGCTCGCGATCCCGGTCGCGTGCCGTCGAGGCGTGCCGGCGGCCCGGCCGGAGGGGCTGGGCGCGCTGGTGGCGGGCACCGTGCCGGCGCCGGTGGCGGCCGGCCTCGCGATCGCCGTCGGGGTCGCCGCGGTGTGGGCGGTGCCGGGCCGTCCGTGGCAGGGCCCGGCCGCCGTCGCCGCCGCGCTGCTCGTCGTGGTGCTGCTGGTGCGGCACGCGGTACGCCGCTTCGGCGGCATCACCGGCGACGTCCTCGGCGCCGGCGTGGAGCTGGCCACGACAGTCACCCTGATCGTCCTGTCCATCCAGTGGTTGCCCAGGAGGCCATCCGGGCTGCGGATGGCCTCCTGCGCTACCACTTTTCGCTTGCCGCCGGCGAGGGCGACTAGCGGACCGTGGTCTGGACGAACGGGGGCTTTGTCAGGACGGCCTCGGCGCGGCGGCCGCGGATGTCGATCTCGACCGTGTCGCCGTCGGCCAGCCCGGCCGCGGTGTCGATCAGGGCGAGGGCGATGCCCACCTTCTTCGTGGGCGAGAACGTGCCGCTCGTGGTCTCCCCCACGGCCGTGCCGCCCGCGTACACCGTCATGTGGCCGCGCGGCACGCCGCGGCCGGTCAGCTCCAGACCGCGCAGCGTGCGCCGCGGGCCCTCCACCTTCTCCTTGAGCAGCGCCTCCCGGCCCCAGAAGGCCGGCTTGGACCAGCCGACCGCCCAGCCCGAGCGGGCCTGCACCGGGCTGATCTCGAGGCTGAGCTCCTGGCCGTGCAGCGGGTAGCCCATCTCGGTGCGCAACGTGTCGCGGGCGCCGAGGCCGCAGGGCCGCACGCCGTTGCCGACCAGCGCGTCCCACACCGGGCCGGCCTGGTCCCACGGGAGGACCAGCTCGTAGCCGACCTCACCGGTGTAGCCGGTGCGGCACACGACGGCCTTCTCGTCCGCGCTGAAGGACATGTAGTCGTGCTCGGTCGGGAACCCGAGGGCCCGGACGGCCTCGCCCGAGGACGGGCCCTGCACGGCGAGGATCGCGTACTTGGTGTGCAGGTTCGAGACCGTCACGCCGGACGGTGCCGCGGCGGCGAGGCGGTCGACCACATCGGCGGTGTTCGCGGCGTTCGGGATGAGGAAGACGTCGTCGTCGGAGAACAGGTACGCGATCATGTCGTCGACCACGCCACCCGACTCGTCGCAACACAGGGTGTACTGCGCCTTGCCCGGCGCGATCCGCCCGAGGTCGTTGGTCAGGCACTCGTTCACGAACGCCGCCGCGCCCGGGCCGACCACCCCGGCCTTGCCCAGGTGCGACACGTCGAAGACCCCGGCGCCGGTACGCACCGCGGTGTGTTCCTTGAGCACGCCGCCGCCCGAATACTCCAGCGGCATCTCCCAGCCGCCGAACTCCGCGAACTTCGCGCCGAGCGCCTCGTGCCGGTCGTGCAGGGGAGATCGCAGAAGCATGGAGTCAACTTACCGGTGGGTGAGCATGTGGTTAGAGTCGCGGGGACACCAGCCGCCGGAGCCGGGCCCATGAGGCGCCTCCGGCACAAGACGTATTCGGAGAGCCCGAGTGACCCAGCCCAGTCTGCGCCTGGTCGACACCGACCCGGCCGAGTTGGCCGTCGACGCCATCGTGATCGGCTTGCACAAGCAGCCCGACGAGGACGGTGGGCTGCTGCCCGCGGCCGGGGCGGAGAGCATCGCCGCCGCCTTCGACGGCAAGCTCACCGCCACGCTGGCGCTGCTCGGCGCGACCGGCGCGCCCGGCGAGGTGACCAAGCTGGCGACGCTCGGCACGGTGACGGCGCCGCTGGTCGTCGCGGTCGGCCTGGGCGACGAGCCGTCCGGGTCGGCGCCGGCCGAGGAGACGCTGCGCCGGGGCGCGGGCGCCGCGGTGCGGGCGCTGGCCGGGAGCGCGACGGTCGCCCTGGCGCTGCCGCTGCCGGACGACGCGGACGCGCCCGGGGTGCTGCGCTCGATCCTGGAGGGCGCGCTGCTGGGGTCGTACCGGTTCGCCGGATACAAGACCAAGCCGCAGCCGGGCCGCCGTGAGCCGGTGTCCGCGCTGCAGGTGCACGTGCCGGATGCGGGCGACGACGCGGCGCGGGCCGAGGTGGACCGGGCCGCCGTGGTGGCCCGGGCGGTGCGCCTGACCCGCGACTGGGTCAACACCGCGCCCAACGACCTGCGGCCGCCGGCCTTCGCCGAGGCGGTGGCGGATGCGGCCAAGGGCACCGGGCTCGAGGTCGAGGTGCTCGACTTCGAGCAGCTCAAGGCCGGGGGGTACGGCGGGATCGTGGCGGTCGGCCAGGGTTCGGCGGCCGAGCCGCGGCTGGTGAAGCTCTCGTACACGCCGGCGGGGGTCGCCGATCCGAAGCGGGTCGCGCTGGTCGGCAAGGGCATCACCTTCGACACCGGCGGGATCAGCATCAAGCCCGCCGCGGGCATGTGGGAGATGAAGTCGGACATGGCCGGCGCCGCCGCCGTCGGGGCGACGATGCTGGCGATCGCCGCGCTGCGCCCGGACGTCGCGGTGACCGGTTACCTGGCGATGGCGGAGAACATGCCGTCGGGTACGGCGTACCGGCCGGGCGACGTCATCACGATGTTCGACGGCAAGCGGGTCGAGGTGCTGAACACCGACGCCGAGGGCCGCATGGTGCTCGCCGACGCGATCGCCCGGGCCTGCGCGGACGGCACCGACTACCTGTTCGAGGCGTCGACGCTGACCGGCGGGCAGGTGGTGTCGCTGGGCAAGCGGATCAGCGGCGTGATGGGCGACCCGGCGACCTGCGAGCGGGTCAAGGCGGCCGGCGAGTCGGTCGGCGAGCCGGCCTGGCCGATGCCGCTGCCGGACGAGGTCCGCAAGGGCATGGAGTCCGACATCGCGGACATCTGCCAGACGAACTCGTCGATGGACCGGGCGGGGCACATGCTGCAGGGCGGCGTGTTTCTGCGGGAGTTCGTGGCGGACGGCGTCGACTGGGCCCACATCGACATCGCCGGCCCGTCCTTCCACAGCGGCGAGCCCACCGGGTACTGGACCAAGGGCGGCACGGGCGTGCCGGTGCGTACCTTCCTGGCCCTGATCGACGACGTCGAGGTAAACGGGTAACGCGCGCGATCGCCCGCCGGTGAGATGGCCCGGCGTTCTTCGACGGACCGCGCGGGGTTTGCGGGGACGGCGGAGAACGGCGAGTCATCTCACCGGGTCTAAGGGCGATCGCCCGGAGGAGCGGAGCGACGACCAGCTAGCTCGGCCGGCGCTTCTGGCGCTCGTTGTAGTCGCGCATGCGCTGCGGGTAGCCCATCAGCTTGATGTCGTAGATCGGCATCGACAGCTGGTGGGCGAACTTGCGCGCGGCCTCTTCCGACCCGACTCGCCGCCGGGTCCACTCGCCGTCGTGTGCCACGAGCAACAGCGTGGTCTCGGTCACCGTGGTGCGCGGCTCGATGAAACCCTCCACACCGCGACGAGACCGGACAAACTCCGCAAGGTGCTCGAGACCGGCACGATCCGCCTGCCGATCGGCCGTACGACCCGGCTCCCTGCGCCGACGGAACCAGGCCACCGAGCCCTCCTCACGCCATCCACAGCCCCGCCACCGCCCTTAACCGGACTGAAGGCTGTCTCGATGTCGGCAAGGGTACCTATCGACGGCATGTCGTAGGGCACCTGAGTGCATTGATCGGTTCCACAAGTGACAAGATGGGCTGGACGACTGTGACCGTTTCGCGCGCGTGACCCGCGGCGGAACAAAAGGAGTTGACCGTGAGCCAGCCGAACGGCGGAACCTTCGACATCGTGATCCTCGGGGCCGGCAGCGGGGGGTATGCCGCCGCGCTGCGTGCCGCCGAGCTGAATCTGTCCGTGGCGCTGATCGACAAGGCCGAGCTGGGCGGCACGTGCCTGCACCGCGGATGCATCCCGACCAAGGCGCTGCTGCACGCCGCCGAGATCGCCGACCAGACCCGCGAGAGCGAGCAGTTCGGCGTCAAGGCCGAGCTGCTGTCGATCGACATGGCCGGGGTGAACTCGTACAAGGACGGCGTGGTCGCCCGCTTGTACAAGGGCCTGCAGGGCCTGCTCAAGAACGACAAGATCACCGTGGTGCAGGGCGCCGGCAAGCTGGTCGCCGAGGACACCGTCGAGGTGGACGGGCAGCGCTACACCGGCCGCAACGTGATCCTGGCCAGCGGCTCCTACTCCCGCTCGCTTCCCGGCCTCGAGGTCGACGGCAAGCGCGTGCTGACCAGTGAGCACGCCCTCAAGCTCGACCGCGTGCCGAACTCCGCGATCGTGCTCGGCGGCGGCGTGATCGGCGTCGAGTTCGCCAGCGTGTGGAAGTCGTTCGGCGCCGACGTGACCATCCTCGAGGCGCTGCCCCGGCTGGTCGCCGCCGAGGACGAGGAGATCTCCAAGGCGCTGGAGCGGGCGTTCCGCAAGCGGAAGATCAACTTCAAGGTCGGCAAGCCGTTCGAGAAGGTCGAGCACACCGAGAACGGCGTGCGGGCGACGATCCAGGGCGGCGAGACGGTGGAGGCCGAGGTGCTGCTGGTCGCGGTCGGCCGCGGCCCGACGACCAAGGACCTGGGGTACGAGCAGCAGGGCGTCACCCTCGACCGCGGCTTCGTGATCACCAACGAGCGGCTGCACACCGGGGTCGGCAACATCTACGCCGTCGGCGACATCGTGCCCGGCCTGCAGCTCGCGCACCGCGGCTTCCAGCAGGGCATCTTCGTGGCCGAGGAGATCGCGGGGCTGAACCCGGCGGTCATCGACGAGGCGGGGATCCCCCGGGTCACCTACTGCGAGCCCGAGATCACGTCGGTCGGCATCACCGAGGCCAAGGCCAAGGAGAAGTACGGCGACGACAAGGTCAAGGTCTACAACTACAACCTCGGTGGCAACGGCAAGAGCCAGATCCTCAAGACCCAGGGCTTCATCAAGCTGGTCCGGGTCGAGGACGGTCCGGTCGTCGGCGTGCACATGATCGGCGCGCGGATGAGCGAGCAGGCCGGCGAGGCTCAGCTGATCTACAACTGGGAGGCGTTCCCGGCCGAGGTCGCGCAGCTGGTGCACGCGCACCCGACTCAGAACGAGGCGCTGGGCGAGGCACACCTCGCGCTCGCCGGCAAGCCACTGCACGCCCACGCCTGATTCGTCGAGTTCGTCGCGAAGGAGTACTGAGTTATGCCGGTATCGGTCACCATGCCGCGGCTGGGTGAGAGCGTCACCGAGGGCACCGTCACCCGCTGGCTGAAGCAGGAGGGCGAGCGGGTCGAGGCCGACGAGCCGCTGCTCGAGGTCTCCACCGACAAGGTCGACACCGAGATCCCGTCGCCGGCCGCCGGCGTGCTCTCCCGCATCGTCGTCGGCGAGGACGAGACGGCCGACGTCGGCAGCGAGCTGGCCGTGATCGCCGGCGACGACGAGGACACCGGTGACTCCGCGCCGGCACCGGCGCAGGCCTCCTCGACGCAGGAGCAGGACCAGGACGAGCCGCCCCTCGCCCAGGAGGAGCAGGCGCAGCGCGAGGCGCAGCCGGCCGAGCAGGAGCAGCCCGCCCAGCAGCAGCCGGAGTCGCAGCCCGAGCCGGAGCCGGAGCCGCAGCCCGAGCCGCAGCCCGCGGCCTCGTCCGGCGGGGGCGGCGGTGGCGGTGGCGGTGAAGGCACCCCGGTGAAGATGCCGGCGCTGGGCGAGAGCGTCACCGAGGGCACCGTGACCCGCTGGCTCAAG
>NZ_JBFAZH010000129.1:0-11133 GCF_040681735.1 Actinoplanes sp. NPDC051633
GGAAGGGCAGGATCGGCGTCGCGTACGTGGACACGCCCGACGGGCGGGCCGCGCTGGACGAGGCGGCCAAGCTGGCCCGGCGCATCCACGATCGACGGTGAGCTGCCGCCGCAGGGCGAGCTCAACGCGGTCGACCGCTGGGTGCTGTCCCGGCTGCAGCACGTGATCGCCGAGGTGGACGAGGAGTTCGGCGGGTACGAGTTCGCGAAGGTGTGCGACACGCTTTACCACTTCGCGTGGGACGACGTCTGCGACTGGTACGTCGAGCTGAGCAAGCCGGTGCTCGCGGCCGGCGGCCCCGAGGCGGACAAGACCCGGCGGGTGCTCGGGCACGTCCTCGACCAGCTGCTGCGGCTGCTGCACCCGGTCATCCCGTTCGTGACCGACGAGCTGTGGACCGGGCTGACCGGCGGCCGGACGGTGGTGACCGCGGCGTGGCCGGTGGTCGAGCCGGGCCGCGTCGACGACGCCGCCGAGGAGGAGCTGACCGCCCTGCAGAAGGTGGTGACCGAGGTGCGGCGGTTCCGGTCGGACCAGGGGCTGCGGCCCGGCCAGCGGGTGAGTGCGGCGCTGACCGGCCTCGGCAACCTCGGCATCGACACGCACGAGGGGCTGATCCGGTCGCTCGTGCGGCTGGACGCGCCGGTGAACGGCTTCACGGCCACCGCCACGCTGGCGGTGACCGGCGGCGTCACCGTCGACCTGGACACCCGGGGCACGATCGACGTCGCCGCCGAGCGGGCCCGGCTGGAGAAGGACCGTGCGGCCGCCGAGAAGGAGGCCGCGCAGTGCCGGGCGAAGCTGGGCAACGAGGCTTTCGTGGGCAAGGCGCCCGAGCAGGTCGTCACCAAGATCAAGGACAGGCTGGCGACGGCCGAGGCCGATCTCGCGAGAATTACGGCGGCCCTGCAGGCGTTGACGTCCTCGTGAGCGAATACAAAGAGGTGGAGGCCGCGCTGCTCGGGCGCGGCTTCACCCGCATGGCCTTCGACCTGCAGAAGATCCGGGACCTCATGGACGTGCTGGGCAGCCCGCAGCGGGCGTACCCGGCGATCCACCTGACCGGGACCAACGGCAAGACCTCGACCGCCCGCATGATCGACTCGTTGCTGCGGGCGCACGGCGTGCACACCGGGCGCTACACGAGCCCGCACCTGGAAACCGTGCGTGAGCGGATCAGCCTGGACGGCGATCCGGTGTCGGAGGAGCGGCTGGCGGCGGTCTACGACGAGGTCGCGCCGCTGGCCGAGCTGATCGACGCGCGGGTTTCCGAGCCGCTGACCTACTTCGACATGACGACCGCGATGGCGTATGCGGCGTTCGCCGACGCTCCGGTGGACGTGGCCGTGGTCGAGGTCGGCCTCGGCGGCGAGGAGGATGCGACCAACGTCATCGAGGCCGGCGTCTGCGTGATCACGCCGATCGGGCTCGACCACACCGAGTGGCTCGGCGACACCATCGAGGACATCGCCTGGGCGAAGGCCGGCATCATCCACCAGGGCGCGACCGTGATCAGCGCGATCCAGACCGAGGAGGCGATGCGCCCGATCCTGGAGCGCTGCCTCGAGATGAACGCGACGCTGGCCCGCGAGGGCAGCGAGTTCGGGGTCGTGCAGCGCGACATCGCGGTCGGTGGGCAGATGCTCACACTGCAGGGCCTGGGCGGTGTCTACGAGGAGGTGTTCCTGCCGCTGTTCGGCGCGCACCAGGCGCAGAACGCCGCGCTGGCGCTCGCCGCGGTCGAGGCGTTCCTCGGCGCCGGCAAGGACAAGCAGCTCGAGGTCGAGGTGGTGCGCGAGGGCTTCGCGACGGTGGACTCGCCCGGCCGGCTGGAGCGGGTGCGCAGCGCGCCGACGATCCTGCTGGACGGCGCGCACAACCCGCACGGCATGGCCGCGACGGTGTCGGCGCTGGAGGAGGAGTTCACGTTCCGGCACCTGGTCGCCGTGGTGGCGGTACTCGGCGACAAGGACGCGGCCGGGCTGCTGGACCTGCTCGAGCCGATCGCGGCGCGCATCGTCGTGACCCGCAACAGCTCGCCGCGGACGATGCCGCTGGAGGAGCTGGAGCAGATCGCGGTGGAGATCTTCGGTGAGGACAGGGTGACCGTCGCGCAGACGATGCCCGACGCGATCGAGGAGGCCGTGGTGATCGCCGAGTCCGACACCGACGGCGAGCTCAGCGGCGTCGGCGTGCTGATCACCGGGTCGATCGTGACGGTCGCGGACGCGCGGAAACTGCTCAAGCGATGACGGGGGAGGAGCCGCGCAGGTCCGGGTTGCGCAATCCGCAGGCGGCGGTGCGTGGGCTCGGCGCGGGCACGCTGGCCCTCGAGGCGATCGTGCTGCTGCTGGCGATCCAGCCGATCCGGATCTCCGGCGGTGACCTGAGCGGCTGGGGCATCGGCGTGGTGGTGGCGCTGGCGGTGCTGTGCGCACTGGTCGCGGGCATGATGAAGCGGTCCTGGGCGTGGCATGTGGGCACGGCCCTGCAGGTGTTGCTGCTCGCCGCCGGGCTGGTGCACTGGTCGCTGGCCGCGCTCGGCCTGATCTTCGGCGCGGCCTGGGCTTACGCCACCTACGTGCGGCGCAGCATCCTGGGCTGAGCCGGCAGCATTGGATCCGGCCTACCGGATGGCCCGCCACTGGGTGACGGCGATGTTATGGCCGTCGGGGTCGTAGAAGGTGGCCGCCCACAGCTCCAGCTTGTCGCCGCGGTTGACCGGGCGCGGGCCGTGCAGGAACTTGACGCCCTTGGCCTTGAGTTCGTCGTAGACCGCGTCGACGTCGCCGACCTCGAGGTTCAGGTAGATCAGGCGGCCGATGTCCGAGGCCAGTGAATGGACGGTCCGCAGGACCAGGCGGGTGTCGCCCGAGGCCAGGACGGCGCTGCCCGGGCCGTTGTCGATCTGGTGGAAGCCGAGGGTGTCGCGGTAGAAGTCGGTCGACCGGTCGAGGTCGGTAACCAGGACGGTGATGCCCACGCCGTGGATGGCTCCGGCCGGGCCGGGGCGGGCACTCGGGTACGCGGTGATGAGGTCGTCGGTGCGGTCGTCGGGCTGGTAACCGCCGCCCTCGAGATCGGCCCACGGCCGGCCGGAGCGCGGCTCGATGCCCGACTTCTCGGACTTCGGCTTCTCGGACTTCGGCTTCTCGGAAGATGGCTTCTCTGAGTCCGGCTTGATGGCGGCCGCCCCGACTCCGACCGCCGAGCCGTTGACCGGCTTGTGGGACTCATCGGCCGGCGGGGTGTCCAGGCCGCTGATGATCGGTGACGACGCGGCAGATGTGTCGGCCTCGTCGTCCGGGGTGGTTACGGCCGGGTGGGCTCCGGAGAACACTCGACGCTGATCCGGATCAGCGTCCTGGTCATGGGTGGGCGGGCTGGCCGCGGTGCTGCCGGCGACCCACGGACGGCCCGGCGGCTCGGCGTCGGCGGGTGGGGCGATGAGGCCCTCGTCCATGGCCTGGCGGGCCTCCGGGCCTAACTCCGGTGCCGGCTCGGGATCAACGATCAGCGGAAGGTCCGCGGCATCGTCGTGGCCACCGGAGTCCGTCGGGTCCGCGGCGGGGCGTCGATCGTCCAGAGGGAGATCAATGTCGTCGTGGTCGGGCGCGTCGCCGGCACGCTGCTCCGGGACCACACCGGGCGGTGGTGTCGCCGGAGCCGGGGTCGCGCCGGCGAATTGGGCCGCCGTGAAGTCATCCGAGGTGGGCTCGGACGGCCGGCGAGGGCGTGGGCTCGGACGCCGTCGGGGCGGGTCGGCGGGCGGATCCGGCTCGACCGCCGCCTCCTGCTCATCGTCGTCGTCCTCGACGATCGCCGTCGAGGCGGCGGACGACTCGGCGGAGGGCTGGGCCGCCGATGCGGTGGAGGGCTCGTCCGCGGGCTGAGGTGCCGGCGTGTCGAGACCGGGGGAAGCAACAGGGGAAGCGGCAGGCGAATCAGCGGGGGAAGCGGCGGGCGGGCGCGGGGCGCGCTGGGGGAGGACACGCGGGACGTCGTCCTCGTCGACCACCTGGCCCTCGACGACCTTGCCGCCCGGCGTGTCGTGCACGACGACCGCGCTCGGGCGCAACTCCTCGTCGGCGTACTCCGGGTAGTCCGGGGCGGGCGAGGACGGCTCCGCCGGACCACGGCCCCAGGAGCGGTCGCGATTGGCCCACGGCGGCGGCTCCGGATCGCCCAGCAGGTCGTCGTCGAGGAACTCGTCGGCCGGCTCGAAGCTCGGCGGCGGCGGGTCGCCGTCGTCGCTGCGGTCGTCGACCTGCGACCAGTCGATCCGCACCCGGCGCATGTCGTCGACGTCCACCGTGATCGGCAGCGTCTCGCCCGGCTGCGGCCACTTGCCCACCGGGATCCGCGGGTCGCGGACCAGCACCTCGGTCACCGTCAGGCCCGGCGCGACCACCACCAGCTGCAACTCGGCCCGGCCGTACGCCCCCGAGGCGGGCGGCTCGGAGATCGCCTTGACCTGGCCGTGCCCGGCCACCCAGGCCCGGGCGCCGCGGCGCACCACGTTCACCATGCCCAGCGCGATGGCCAGCGCCAGCAGCGCAGCGCCCAGCGCGACGATCGGCCAGCTGGACAGGCCGAGGCCGAACACCATCACGAAGACCGCGAAGGTGCCCAGCACGGCGGCGACGAGCTTGCGCGCCGGCGCGACGGGTCGGCCGGTTTGGTTCGCCACAGTGGACCTCCTGGTTGCTTCCACCCAGGCTATTCGGCGGCGTGGGTGGAGCGAAAGTGCGGTTACCGGAGGTTGCGGCGCACCGCGCGGACGGTACCGATAGGCTGACATTCCGCGTGTCATCACCTGGGAGGACTGTCGTGACCGAGCGCTCGCTCGTCTTGATCAAGCCGGACGCCGTGCGCCGGGGCCTGGTCGGGGAGATCATCGGCCGGTTCGAGCGCAAGGGGCTCACGGTCGACGCGATGGTCCTGCGCTCGATGGATGCCGTCCTGGCCGACCAGCACTACGCCGATCACGTGGAGAAGGCGTTCTATCCGCCGCTCAAGGAGTTCATGACCAGCGGGCCGCTGGTCGCGGTCGTGCTCTCCGGCGACGAGGTGATCGAGGTGGTCCGCGCGATGATCGGCGCCACCGACGGGCGCAAGGCGGCGGCCGGCACGATCCGCGGCGATCTCTCGCTGTCGAACCGCGAAAACCTGGTGCACGCGTCCGACTCGCCCGATTCGGCGAAGCGCGAGCTGCAGCTTTGGTTCCCCGACCTGGGCTGAGTTCACCTCGTGGTCATGTCGAGCCGATAGGCCATCATCATGACCTCGATCAATCGACGCACGCTGCTCCGGGCCGGGCTGGCCGGCGGCGTCGCGAGTACCGTCGCGGGCGCACCCGCGTTCGCGTTCCAGCCCTCCGGACGGCCGGTCCTCACCCATGGCGTGCAGAGCGGTGACGCGACCGCGAGCGAAGCGGTGGTGTGGACCCGCGCCGACCGTCCCGGGCGGATGTGGGTGCAGGTGAGCAGACGCCCCGATCTCAAGGGCGCCAGGATCGTGCGCGGCCCGGTGGTCACGCCGGAGACCGACTTCACCGGCAAGGTGCGGTTGCGCGGCCTGCCGGCCGGCGAGCGTCTGCACTACCGGGTGACCGTGGAGAGCCTTGACCGGCCCGGCCTGGTCAGTGCGGGTCTGCGCGGCAAGTTGACCACGGCGCCGACGCGGCGCGATGACATCCGGTTCGTCTGGACCGGCGATGTGGTGGGTCAGGGCTGGGGGATCGACCCGGCGTACGGGGGTCTCAAGCTCTTCGAGTCGATGCGCCGGCGGCGGCCGGACTTCCTGCTGCACAGCGGCGACACCGTGTACGCGGACGGCCCGCTGCTGCCATCGGTGACGCTGCCCGACGGCCGGGTCTGGACCAACCTGGTCACCGAGGAGAAGTCGAAGGTCGCCGAGACGCTCAAGGAGTTCCGGGGACAGTACGCGTACAACCTGCTCGACGACGCGTACAAGCGGTTCGCGGCCGAGGTGCCGCAGATCAACCAGTGGGACGACCACGAGGTGACCAACAACTGGTATCCGGGCGAGGTGCTCGACGACGCGCGGTACACCGAGAAGCGGGTCGACGTGCTCGCGGCGCGGGCGCACCGGGCGTACCACGAGTGGGTGCCGACCCCGCGGTCGCAGGGCGCCGTCCACCGCAAGCTGAGCTACGGCCCGCTGCTGGACGTCTTCGTGCTGGACATGCGCACCTTCAAGGACGTCAACGACGGCAACACCTACGCCGACCCGAACCGCGGCCTGCTGGGGCGTGAGCAGCGGGAGTGGCTGATCCGCGGGCTCGAGCGCAGCCGGGCCACGTGGAAGGTGATCGCCAACGACCTGCCGCTCGGCGTCGTGGTGCCGGACGGCGCGACGGCGCAGGAGGGCGTGGCGCAGGGGGACCCGGGTGCTCCGAAGGGCCGCGAGCTGGAGTTCGCCCAGGTGCTGCAGTCGGCCCACCGCGCCGGCGTGACCGGCATCGTCCTGCTCACCGCGGACGTGCACTACACCGCGGCCCAGCACTACGACCCGGCGCGGGCGGCGATCCAGGACTTCACGCCGTTCTGGGAGTTCGTCTCCGGACCGGCGCACGCCGGCGCCTTCGGGCCCAACGCGCTGGACGGCACCTTCGGGCCGCGGCTCGCCTACAGCCACGTGCCGCCGGCCGCCAACACGTCCCCGGCCGAGGGCTTCCAGCACTTCGGCGAGGTGAACATCGACGGGCGATCCGGCGCGTTCACCGTGCACCTGCGCGACCGCGAGGGCGCTTCGCTCTGGAGCACCACCCTGAAACCCGCGTAATGGAATCAGGTGGCGGCCGGTATCGTTGTCTCCGCAGGAAACGAATGCGGGCGACGAACCGGCCATCACCGGGGAGCTTCCGGAAGAACGGGCGAGAGCCTCACTAGAACCGGGCGGACGACCGACACGCGCAGACGTCGGTGAACGAGCGGGCGGTGTGACAGCCGTCAAGCGAGGTGGTACCGCGGGCCTGAGGCTCGTCCTCGCAGTCATGAGAGCTGCGAGGAGACATGGTGTACCCGAAGCACACTGACGCCGCCGGCGTGCCGGCCAGCCCCGACCTGCCCGCCGTCGAGGAGGCCGTGCTCGAGCACTGGCAGGCCGACAAGACCTTCGAGGCCAGCGTCGACCAGCGCCCGGCCGGCACGGACGGCAGCAACGAGTACGTCTTCTACGACGGCCCGCCGTTCGCCAACGGCCTGCCCCACTACGGGCACCTGTTCACCGGATACGTGAAGGACGTCGTCCCGCGCTACCAGACCATGCGCGGCCGGCACGTCGAGCGCCGGTTCGGCTGGGACACCCACGGGCTGCCCGCCGAGGTGGAGGCGGAGAAGCAGCTCGGCATCACCTCGAAGGCCGAGATCGTCCAGCTCGGGGTGGCGCAGTTCAACGAGGCCTGCCGCCGGTCCGTGCTGACCTACACCCAGGACTGGGAGCGCTACGTCACGCGCCAGGCCCGCTGGGTGGACTTCGCCAACGACTACAAGACCCTGGATCCGGACTACATGGAGTCCGTGATGTGGGCCTTCAAGACCTTGAGCGACAAGGGCCTGGTGTACGAGGGCTTCCGGGTGCTCGCCTACTGCTTCCGCTGCGAGACGCCGCTGTCCAACACCGAGACGCGGATGGACGACGTCTACCGCGACCGGACCGACCCGGCGCTGACCGTCCGGTTCCGCCTCGAGACGGGCGAGGACATCGCGGTGTGGACGACCACGCCGTGGACGCTGCCGTCCAATCTGGCCCTCGCCGTCGGCCCCGACATCGAGTACGCGGTGCTCGAGAAGGACGGCCAGAAACTGCTGCTGGGGGACGCCCGCGTTTCCGCGTACACGAAGGAATTGGACGGTTTTGAACGGGTCGGCACGGTCCTCGGCCGTGAGCTGGTGGGCCGCCGATACACGCCGCTGTTCGACTTCCTGGTCGAGCCGGCCGGGCCGAGCGCGTTCCAGGTGCTCGGCGCCGACTTCGTGACCACCGAGGACGGCACCGGGGTCGTGCACATGGCGCCGGCGTTCGGCGAGGACGACCAGAACGCCTGCAACGCGGCCGGCATCCCGACGATCGTGACCGTCGACGACCACACCCGCTTCACCTCGCTGGTCCCGGACTTCCAGGGCCTGCAGGTCTTCGACGCCAACAAGCCGGTGATCAGCGTGCTCAAGGAGCGGGGCGTGGTGCTGCGGCACGACGGCTACACGCACTCCTACCCGCACTGCTGGCGCTGCGACACCCCGCTGGTCTACAAGGCGGTGTCGTCGTGGTTCGTCGCGGTGACGAAGTTCCGCGACCGGATGGTCGAGCTCAACCAGGAGATCTCCTGGACGCCGGCGCACATCAAGGACGGCTCGTTCGGCAAGTGGCTGTCCAACGCCCGCGACTGGTCGATCTCCCGCAACCGGTTCTGGGGTTCGCCGATCCCGGTGTGGAAGTCGGACGACCCGCAGTACCCGCGGGTCGACGTCTACGGCTCGTTCGCCGAGCTGGAGAAGGACTTCGGCGTGAAGGTCACCGACCTGCACCGGCCGTACGTCGACGAGCTGACCCGGCCCAACCCGGACGATCCGACCGGCAGGTCGACCATGCGCCGGGTGCCCGAGGTGCTGGACTGCTGGTTCGAGTCGGGGTCGATGCCGTTCGCCCAGGTGCACTACCCCTTCGAGAACAAGGACTGGTTCGAGCACCACTACCCGGGCGACTTCATCGTCGAATACATCGGGCAGACCCGCGGCTGGTTCTACACCATGCACGTGCTGGCCACCGCCCTGTTCGACCGGCCCGCGTTCCGCAACTGCCTGAGCCACGGCATCCTGCTGGGCGAGGACGGCCGGAAGATGTCCAAGACCCTGCGCAACTACCCGGACGTCTACAAGGTGTTCGAGTCGCACGGCTCGGACGCGATGCGCTGGATGCTGATGTCCTCGCCGGTGCTGCGCGGCGGCGACATGCCGGTCACCGAGACGGCGATCCGCGACGCGGTGCGGCAGGTGCTGCTGCCGCTGTGGAACGTCTGGTACTTCTTCAGCCTGTACGCGAACGCGGCCGGCGTCGAGGCCGGCGCCGCCCGCAGCGAGCACCTCCTCGACCGGTACATCCTCGCCAAGACCGGCGAGCTGGTCGCGGACGTGCGACGGCAGATGGACGAGTACGACATCTCGGGCGCCTGCCAGTCCGTGCGGTCCTACCTCGACGCGCTGACCAACTGGTATGTGCGCCGGTCCCGCGACCGCTTCTGGGCCGGCGACCAGGACGCGTTCGACACCCTCGCCACGGTGCTCGAGGCGCTCTGCCGGGTGATGGCCCCGCTGGCGCCGCTGACCACCGAGGAGATCTGGCGCGGGCTGACGGGGGAGCGGTCGGTGCACCTGACCGATTTCCCCTCGGTGGACGCGTACCCGACCGATCACACGCTGGTCGCCTCGATGGACGCCGTCCGGGAGGTGGCCTCGGCGGCGCTGTCGCTGCGCAAGGCCAAGGGGCTGCGGGTGCGTCTGCCGCTGGCGAGGCTGACCGTGGCGACCGTCGACGCGCCGGCTCTGCAGCCGTTCCGCGACCTGCTGGCCGACGAGGTCAACGTCAAGGACGTGGTCTTCACCGACGATGTCGCCACCTACTGCGAGCAGGTGTTGACGGTCGTGCCGCGCGTCCTCGGGCCGCGGCTCGGCAAGCAGGTGCAGCAGGTGATCAAGGCGGTCAAGTCGGGCGACTGGGAGCTGGTCGACGGCGCGCCGGTCGCGGCCGGCATCACCCTGCAGGAGGGGGAGTACGAGCTGCGGATGGTCGCCACCGACGCGGAGAACTCAGCCGCGCTGCCCGGCGGCGTGGTCGTGCTCGACACGGCGGTGACCCCCGCGCTGACCGCCGAGGGCGTCGCCCGCGACCTGATCCGGGTCGTCCAGCAGGCCCGGCGCGAGAAGGATCTCGACGTGTCCGACCGGATCGACCTGACGCTGTCGGCGTCGGAGGCGGTCCGGGCGGCGGTCGACACGCACCGCGACTTCGTGTCGGCCGAGACGCTCGCGACCTCGCTGAGTTTCGGCGACGTGGCCGGCGGGTTCGGCGGTGAGGTCGGCGACGGCGAGGCGGTGACCGTACTGGTGGCAAAGTCGAGATGAGTTCAGCGAGGTGATCGTGCTTCCGGTCCGTTAACCTCATGTCGCCCCCATGTCACGCCTGATCCCCTCCGGAGCGCGAATTGCCGCTGCTGTACTCGTTCGGCAAGATCACTGTCGGTAACGCGATGATTCTCGGCTGGCGGCCCAAGGTCGAAGGCCTCGAGAACATCCCGCAGACCGGCGGTGCGATCTTCGCGGGCAACCACCTGTCCGTGGCCGACGAGCTCTTCCTCGGTGCGGTGGTGCCGCGACACCTCGCCTTCTGGGCGAAGTCGGAGTATTTCCACGGCGCCGGGCTTCGCGGCCGGTTCAACCGCTTCATCATGGAGGGCCTCGGCGCCATCAAGGTGGAGCGGGCCGGCGGCCGGGCGGCGCTGACCGCGTTCGACGGCGCGATCCCAGTGCTCAAGGCCGGCGACTCGGTCGCCATCTATCCCGAGGGCACGCGCTCGCCGGACGGTCGCCTCTACCGCGGCCGCACCGGCGCGGCGCGGCTCGCGGTGGCCGCCGGGGTGCCGCTCATCCCCGTCGGGGTGATCGGCACCGACAAGGTGCAGCCGATCGGCCAGCCCTACCCCAAGCCGGTGGGCTGGGGGAAGGTGACGATCAAGTTCGGCAAGCCGATCGACACCGAGGGCCGTCCCGACGACCGCACCGCGCTGCGGGTGCTCACCGACGAGTTGATGAGCGAGATTCAAAAACTCACCGGCCAGGAGTACGTGCCCAGGTACGCGCCGGCGAAGAACCCGTCGCCGTAGAACCCGTCGCCACAGTGCTCACGGGGCTCGGCTGCCGCGGGCCTTCTCCTGCTCGACCAGCGCGTCGAGATCCTTGAGGCGGCCCAGCCCCCGCAACGGCTGCCGCATCCGGTGGTTGTTCCGCAGCTTGGCCTCGTTGCGCTCCAGGAAGGCCCAGTATCCGGCGGTGAACGGGCAGGCGTCGTCGCCCACCCGCACCGCCGGGTCGTACCGGCAGCCGCCGCAGTAGT
>NZ_JBFAZH010000130.1:0-11098 GCF_040681735.1 Actinoplanes sp. NPDC051633
GCTGGCTGTGGTGCATACGGCGATGTACGACGCGTGGGCGCCGTACGACGCGGTGGCCGTTGGCACCCGGCTGGGTGGCACGCTGCGCCGCCCGGCCACCGAGCGGCTCCCGGAGTTCAAGTCCAAGGCGATCAGCTACGCGGCGTATCGGACGGCCACCGACCTGTTCCCCGCGAAGGCCAGCGATTTCGCCGCGTTCATGACGATCCTCGGCTATGACCCCGACGACGCCTCCACGGACACCGCCACACCACAGGGGATCGGCAACGTCACCGCGCAGGCAGTCCTGCAGGCGCGGCACCGCGACGGCGCCAACCAGCTCGGTGACGAGCCGAACAGCAACGGCCGGCCGTACTCGGACTGGACCGGCTACACCCCGGTCAACACCTGGAACACCGTCACCGACGTGTACCGGTGGCAGCCGCTGTGCGTGCCGACGCCGCCGCCCGGCGCGACCAGCTGCGCGGGCACGGTGCAGTCCTTCGCCACCCCGCAGTGGAACAGGGTGACGCCGTTCGGGCTCACCCGGCCCGACCAGTTCGGGCCGCCGACGATGGACCGGTTCGGCCTGCCCAACCAGGCGAAGGAGCTGGTCGACGCGCAGGGCAGCCTTAGCGACAGGGACAAGACCAGCGCCTATTACTGGGCCGACGGACCGGGCTCGGAACTGCCGCCGGGGCACTGGGCGATGTTCGCCCAGGCATCGTCGCGCGCGGCCGGGCTGAGCCTGGATCAGAATGTCAAGGCGTTCTTCGCCCTCGGCAACGCGCTCCTGGATGCCAGCATCGCTGCCTGGAACGCCAAGCGGGTGCAGGACACCGTCCGGCCGATCACCTACATCCGCTGGCTGTACGCCGGGAAGAAGATCAAGGGCTGGCTGGGCCCGGGCAAGGGCATCGGCGCCATCGACGGGTCACAGTGGATCCCGTACCAGGAACCCTTCATCGTCACGCCGCCCTTCGCCGAGTACACCTCCGGGCACAGCACCTTCTCCAGCGCCGCCAGCAGCGTGTTCAACCGCTTCGCTGGCTCAGACAAGTTCAAGATCCCGTTGACCGTCACGGTGGCCGCCGGCCGCTCCACCATCGAACCCGGACTGGTCCCGGCCAAGGCCACATTGCTGAAGTTCAGCAGCTTCACCGACGCGGGCAACCAGGCTGGCCTATCCCGCCGGTACGGCGGCATCCACTTCGAGGACGGCGACCTCAACGGCCGGGCGGTAGGCGCGGCAGTTGGACAGGGCGCGTGGGCCAAAGCGCAGACCTACTTCACCGGCACCGCCGGCTAATGGACGGCTACGCACTACAGGGTGAGCTCGCGTGCTCCGTGGACTACAGGTCCACGAGGCGATGTCGCGGCTACGGTTCCCGTTCGAGGCGGATCCGGCCGATGTCGCAGAGCAGGGCCACGACGTGCCGCTGGACGACGACGAGTACCGCCGGTAGGTACGCGGCTCGGCCAGCCGGTCGATAGTGGCTAGGGGTACTTCGGCGACGGCCGGCCCGGTGGCCGCGCTTAAGTGGCGCCCCGGCGGTCGGGCGGTCTGTGTCCGCCTCGCTGTCGCGGCTGGGCAGTGCGCTGCCGGTGCCGCTGTTCCGCAGCACGTACCGGCTGCGGTCTGCCGACACTGCGGCGGAACGGGCGGCGATCGCCGCCGTGGGCCCGGGGGGCGGGCCGTGGTGGGTGGGCCCGTCGGCGACCTCGGGCGCAGATGCGGTGCTTGCGGAGTTCGGGCTACGGCTGGCCGACGAGCTACCGCTGATGTCCGCGGCGCTCGCGGGGCTGCCGGCCGGCTGCTGCTGGACACCCGACGGCGTCGAGGTCGAGCGGGTTCGGTCGGCCGACGACCTCCGCGCCTGGGCCGCCGCCTACGCCGCCGGCCACCATCATGCCGTTGCAGTATTAGGCCGGCGTTCACGCATCGTCGCAGCGCGCCGAGATGCGCCTCGGCCGCCATCAGCGGTCGAGCGCTAGAGATCGCGCCGAGCGTACAGGCGCGCGGAGCGCGGTGGTGCCGAATCCGAGGATGCTGAGGGTCGCGATCGCGGCGACAGTGAGCTGGGCGGGGTTCGCCTCGTCGAGCCACGACGGCAGCCCGGTGCGGATAGCGGGGAACCCCCATGCGAGGAATATGACGGCCATGATGATGGCGGGAGCGATGGCGGCGACGATGCGAATCGGGCCCGGGCCGGTCGCGAAGTACGCGGGTAGTTGGGTGGCAAGCAGAATGCCGATGAGTGTGACGCTGGCGCCGGCGACGCCGGCGGCGACGGCCCACTCGAACTCGGCGCCGAAGGCGAGCGCGGCAACCGGAGCCACGAGGGTTCCTGCGACGGTGAATGCGATCAGCAGCAGCAGGCAGGTCGCATAACGGCCGAGGACGACGTGCTGGCGCCGGATGCCGAGCGCGGCGTAGAGGGTGTCGAGGCGGCCAGGAACGGCCCTCCTGGTCGGCTGGTCGAGTTCTTCGTAGCGGGTTCCGACCTTTGGCCGCCGACCATCGGCTGACCGCTCAATGATCGATCCGCCGAGCGTGGCCACAGTTTTCGCACTCTGCGTAGTAGGTGCTCCGCTTGACCGGGAAGGGCCGGACGAAGAACGCCGTGAACGTCGTTGATCGCTTCACCACGGGTTGAGCGGCGTAGACGCCGCATACATCGCAGACCGCCGGTCGGCGGGTCACAACGTCATCGCTGGTATGAGCGCCGAAGTGAGAAAACACGGCGTCGTCACCGGCCAGGTTAGCGCCAGCGCCAGCGCCAGCGCCAGCGCCAGCGCCAGCGCCAGGCTTTCTGTCATAGCCCATGGTCACGACGCTCCTCGTGGTTGTTCGGTGTCCAGCTTCCCTCGTTATCCGCCTCGATGCCCAGCCGATCGCACACGTCGAACACTCCCGGGATTGCTCGTGCGGTGCGAAGGGCGGCATCGCGAGTCTCGTGGTTGACCACATACCCCTCGAGGATGATCACCGCATTCTGAACGGTCACCCAGATGCGTCCGGCCCGTACGCCGGGGTCGTTGCGGATGCCGGCGGTGATGAGATCGGCCAGGAAGCGATCGGCGTCGACGACCTCGTCGGCGATCCACTCCGTGCTCTCCGCCGGAGCCTGGTCGGTAACGACCGGTTCGAGGTGCCGCGCTGCTGGGTGAATCGACGGATGTGCTCCCGGGCGCTTGCCGCCGTTGCCGAGCGGCCAGGGATCGGCATGGGATCCGTTCGGGTTCATCGCTGGTTGCTCCTCAGCCGCTCGGGTGCGGATTCCATTGGCTCGTCACGGGATAGAGCTTCGATGGCGGCACGCTGGTCGGCGTAGGTGGTGAAGACGGTGTCGAGCCGCATGGTGTGCAGCACGGTGAGCACGAAGCGTGATGGCGCTGCCAGCGCGAGGATGCCGTTCTGTTGCTTGGTCCGCTGGTGCGCGCGGACCAGCAGGCCGAGCGCGGCGGGGTCGATGACGTGCACGCGGTGCAGATCCATGACGACGTGGACGCCGCGCTCGGCAGCGTCCATCAGATCGTCACGCAAGGCGGTGGCCGCGGCGGCATCGAGATCTCCCGGGGGCGTGATGACAACCGCGTTGAGGTCACGGCGCACACTTCGGTCAATGGCCGACACCTGATGCGGTGCGGCCGGCCGGCTGGTGGCCTCCGGTGCCGGCGAGGCAGTACGGCTGCATCGCGGACAGCGATGAGTTCCGGTCGCGAAGGGCGAGCCACTCCATCCGAGCGAGGCGACAACCGGCCACACCAGTTCGCCGTCCTTCGCCGAGATCTCGGTTCCGCCGTCTTCGTTCCCGCATTGGTTGCAGATCAGCACGGCGGTGCCAGCGTCGCGCCACACCGCCGTCATCGCGGTAGCCCCGGTCGGCCGTGGCGGCTGTCCGCCGGGCGGCTGTCCGCCGGGTGCCTGTCCGCCGGGTGCCTGTCCGCCGTGGCCCAGACGAGTCCGACCGCCAGGCCGGCGAACGCCAACTGCAGAGCGATCTCGGCCACGCCGACGCCGGAGCCATCCGCCCCCGCCAACCGTGCGACGACGGTGCCGAACACGGCAGCGCCGATGCCGACCGCGAGCGCGAGCCAGATCGGGACCCACCGGTCTGCCGACCGGAGGCATCGGCCCCCCAGTCCGACGATTGCACCCATGGCCAGCGCTGCGATCAGGCTGCTGAACGTCATGACCCACCCTCTGCTGCTGACGGCCTGTGCGGTTCGCACATGATCAGATTGCTGGCCACATCCCACGAACCTCTCGCGAGCGCATGACAGTTGCGTGACAAATGCCGTCGCACCGCGTCGCATCCATGCACAGCGGAGTGGCGGGACGGCATCATGCGAGGCGTGAGGGTGAGACGGATGGGATTGCGGGCGCGGGTCACTGCAGCGTTCGCGATCGGTGCCCTGCTGCTCTCGGCGTGTGTGACCTTCGTGTCCTACGAGCTCGCGCGCCGGAATTTGTTCGACGAACGTGAGCGTACGGCGGTGCGTGCGACCTACTTCGACGCGGCCGTGGTGGACGCGAACTTGGCCGGTCGTTCGCCCGACGTGCTTGAGATCCTCAGTTCCCTGGACACCGGCGCCGATCGGTACGTGCTGCTCCACCGTGATGGCAAGTGGTTCTCGCGGAGCGCCGATGCGTCCGCCGGCGCTGCGGTGCCCGCAGCGCTGCAGGAAATGGCCGGGCGGGGTGAGGCGGGCGCGCAGCGGATCCGGCGCGCGGGCGAACCGGCGATGGTGGTCGCGGTTCCGTTGTCGTCCTCGGCGGTCTTCTACGAGGTGGTGTCGCTGCGCGAGCTCGACCGTACCCTGCAGACCCTCGCTCTTGTTCTGGTCGCTGTCGCGATCATGGTGGGAGCGGGCGGAGCCGCGGTGGGGTGGTATGTGACGCGGCACGCGATGCGCCCGCTGGAGGCGGTTGCCCGGACGGCGCAGGAGATTGCCGATGGTGACCTTGCCGCCCGACTGGATCCCGATCTCGAGCCGGACCTGGCCGCGTTGTCGGCGTCGTTCAACCACATGGCGGACGAGTTGAACCGGCGCCTGGAGCGTGATCGCCGTTTCGCCGCCGATGTGAGCCACGAGCTGAGATCGCCGCTGCAGACCCTGTCCGCGGCCGCGAGCGTGGTCGATCGCCGGCGGACGGTCATGGATCCCAAGGCTGCTGCCGCCCTCGGCCTGATCACCGAGGAGATTAGCCGGTTCCAGGACCTGGTTGACGACCTGCTCGAACTTGCCCGCGGTGACGACGCGGTGCGGCGTGAACCCACCGACATCGGACACGTGGCGACCCAGGTCATCCGGATGCACGGCATCACCGATGACGTGCTCGAGGTGCAACCCGGTGTTGACGCCGTCTGGTATGTCGATCGTCGACGTGTCGAGCGGGCGCTCGGCAACCTCGTCGAGAATGCGGTTCTCTACGGCGGCGGACTCACCGCCGTGCGGATCGGCGTCCGTGGCTCGGTCTGCTTCATCGAGGTGGATGATGCCGGTCCGGGGATAGCCGAGGCCGACCGGGCATCGATTTTCGACCGCTTCGTCCGTGGTCCCGCCGCCCACTCCCGCGGCGATACGGTGGGAACGGGGCTGGGACTGTCCATCGTGGCGCAGCATGCAGCCGCGCACGACGGTGGTGTGAGCGTGAGCGATCGTCCTGGTGGCGGGGCTCGCTTCCGGCTCGAGCTTGCCGGCTGCCTGCGATGAACCGTCCGGCCGCGATGGGCGTGGCGATGGGCGTGGCTATGGCGGTCATCGCTGTGGTGGGCGCCTGTGGTGTGACCGCGCAGGACGAGCCTCACGCCGTGGAACTGCCGCGGCGGCCGCTGACCACCGCAGCGCCCGGCTCAGCATTCCCGGGGCCGCCGGGAGAGGTTGCTGAGGTGTTGTGCCTGGTCCGCGACGGACGTCTGGTCGAGGTGGTCCGGCGCGTCAAGGCTTCGCCTAGTGCTCAGGAGCAGGTCGATCAGCTGCTTGCCGGCCCGACTGAGGCCGAGCGGAACAGCGGGATCACGACGGCTCTGACCGGCTTGTCGCTGACGGTGTCTCTTCGGTCGGGGAGGGGCGAATCCGAAGTCGAGGTGGCAGAGGCGAACGAGGACGCCGCTCGCAGCGACGAGACCATCGCCTACGGCCAGGTCGTGTGCACGCTGACCTCCCGGTCGGACGTTGTCTCGGTGATCTTCACCCAGGACGGTGACAGGCTGGAGGTGCCACGTGCCGATGGTTCGTTGTCCCGCGGCCCGCTGTACGGCAGTGACTTCGCCGCTCTCGTGGCCGAGAGGTGATCGAGTATCCGCGAAGTCCGCCCAGCGGTCATGCTCCTGATCGCGAAGCGTCGGCTCGTTCGGGCCGGAGAGCGAGCGATGATGGAACCATGTCTGCCGTGCTGATTGTCGAGGACGACGACCGGATCCGACTGTCGCTGTTGATGGCGCTCGAGGAGGAGGGTTACACGGTCACCGGTGCGGCCACCGCAGAGGAAGGCCTCATCGCGCAGTCACGCCATCCCGCAGAAGTCGTTCTCATGGATCTAATGTTGCCTGGCCTGGACGGTTACGAGTGCATCCGCCGGCTGCGCCGCGACGATGACGTGCCCATCGTCGTGATCAGCGCCAAGGACGACAAGGACGACATCGTGGAGGCGCTGGAGGCGGGCGCCGACGACTATCTGGTCAAGCCGGTCTCGATCAAGGAATTGACGGCGAGGCTCAGGGCACTGCGTCGCCGGCTCGGCCCTGCCGGCCCGGCAGATATGCACGTCTGGAACTTCGGCGAGCTCGAGGTCGTGCCCGAGGCGGGAGAGGTGCGGCTGGGTGGCGAATCGGTCGCTCTCACACGCACCGAGTTTCAGCTGCTGTGTGAGTTGTGCCAGCACGCCGGCCGGGTGTTGTCGCGCCAGCAGATCCTGCAACGGGTCTGGCAGTACGACGGAGGAGACGAACGGCTCGTCGACGTTCACGTGGGACGGCTACGGCAGAAGATCGAGAAGGATCCGAGCGCGCCGCGGCACTTGGTGACGGTTCGTGGCCTCGGATACAAGCTGCAGCGCTAGGCCGACGTTCGAAACGGTGTGCGAGCGCTGGAACCAGACCGTCCAAGGCTGACCGTGCTGCGGTAGTCGCTGATGGTGGCCGCGTCCGGACGTGTCATGAAACTGTCACAAGAGCGCAGGACCGTCGCGATGTGGTCTGGAGATTCTGGCGCGTCGGTATGTCTGCGACGGAGATGAGCTCATGGTCCCGATCTGGTCCTATCCCGGCGATGACCGCTCGCCGGATGACGGGCGTCCGCCTGTAGGGGACGACATCCTCGTCGACCTCGTCGCCGGCGGTCTTCTGGCGGAAAGTTGCGTGCGCGGGCGCCGCGTGACGGTGATGGTGCAGAACCGGGTCGTCATCCTCGAGGGTGAGGTGGACTCGGAGGAGGCCAAGAAGGCAGCTGGTCGGCGAGCCTGGTCGACCCCGGGCGTCTTCGACGTCTGCAATCTCCTGGTGGCGCCACCCCCTTGAGAAGCATGCACGTGTGCACGCTTTTCAGGGGTGTCAACACGATGGGCCGCCCAGGCGGACCGTCATCGTGGTGTGCGGCGGCCGGTGAGGACGCGCATCGTGACCGCGCCGGCAAGACCGAGCGTCACGACGAGGACCAGCCACAGCACCGTGGAGTCCACCGGCGGACCGCTGCCGGCGTTGGCCTGGGCCAGCGCCAACGTGGAGGTATCCTGGGCCGCCGGCAGGGCGGCCGGGGCCAGCTTCTCGAAACGCACGATGCCCGTACTCTCCAGCATCTTCATGTGGTTCATCACGAAGATGTTGGCGTCATCAGCGAGCTTGCGGATGACCGGATCGCGGGTCGATGCGCGGACGGCGCCGATCACCGGGAAGATCTTGCCGTGCGCCGCCCGGAGCCGATCGACGAAGATCTGATCGAAGCGAGCGCCGGACGCCTTCTGCATCTCGGTGAGCCAGCCCTGCTGCTCCGCAGTTGGCGTGGACGGAATGGACGCGCCCAGCTTGTTCGCAGCGTCAACCACCAGTTGGTCGAGCCGCACGTGCTGTTCGGCGATCATTGCGCCGATCTTGCGTACGCGGTTCAGGCTTCCCCGGTCAGCAGCCATCTGACCGGCTGGGATCTCCCACAGTCCTGCCAGGCGCACCCCGTTCAACAGCGTCATGTCAGCAGCATTGAGCTGGGTCGGCGAAGGCGCGCCGGACGCGGGCGCCGGTGTCAAGCTCAGCGCCGCCAGCGCCGCGGCCGTCAGTGCGGCCGTCAGCGCGGCCACGCGGCGGCCGATCGAGACGACTGACAAGCGGGTCATGTGCACCTCCGGGCGTGCGCGGCCCACCGGTCGGCGGCTGCATGCCAAGCTGTACGACGCCGATCGGAGAATGGTTCATCACTGCACCTATTTTTGGGACGGAAGGGAGGGCTCGGCAACCGAACCGTCCCACAGGCGCGCCCACTGCGCGGCCGGCACATCGCCGGCGGCCTCGACGAGCGCGTTGAGCGTCGCGGCGAACGCCAGTGGACGGATCAAGGTGAGACCGGCGACCAGATCGGCGATGGCTTCACGGCGGCGGCTCATCACGGCGCCCACCAGGTCACGCCCGGGCGCGGTCAAGGTGATCCAGGCCGCGCGCCGGTCGTCCGGGCGTACCTGGCGAGCGGCCAGGCCCTTGCTGACCAGCCGGTTGCACATCCTGGTCGCCGTGGACGACGTGACGGACAACTCTCCAGCGAGGTCCACCACACGCTGCGGGCCCTGCGACACGAGCAGCACCAGTGTGCGGAACTGAGGAAGGGTCACCTCCTCGTCCACCTGGGCGATCGAGCGGGCGGCCAGCCCGATGAACACTCGGCTCAAGGCCAGAAGCGCGTCGGTGACCTCGTCCTCGACGGCCGCAAGCTGCCAGGAGGTACGCGTCATCCGCCCACTCTGGCACACCAGGTACGGCTCGGGCCGACGGCGGTTGCCCCGCCCGGTCCAGCCGCGGGCGCCACTGGCCCGGTCTCGCCGCCCGGGTGTCTACTGAGCAGATGCCGGCGGAAGAACTGAGGACGGTGATCGTGCGGGAGGTCGTCGTGGGGACGGCCGCCCTCGTCGTTGTCGCACTCGCCGTCCCGGTGGTGATAGCGGCTGACCGTCAGGCCCTCCGCGCTCTCGTGGTCGCCGTGGTCGCCGGTGTGTTGTCCGCCGTGCTGTCGGACTGGCGTTCCCGGGCCACCGTCGTCCTGGTCGCGATCGTGGTGTCCACGGCTGTCCTCCGCCAGCAGTCAGGCATCGATCCGTGGCACTTCACGCCGCTGATCGTTTTGGCATGGATGCTGGGTACGGGTTATCGACGATTGTCGCGGCATCGCCAGCCGTGACGGTCGTCATGCGTCGTCGTCAGCACACGGGCCCCGCTGACCGGTAGTCTAGGCAGCGGTGCGCCGGGAAGTCTGGTCGGCATTGACTCGACCGACCCTGGAAATCGGAGTTGCCCCGTGCCGGCGCCCAATCGCGACTACAAGCTCTTCAGCCGTGGCTCATGGCCCGAGGCTCGGCGCATAGCCGACATTCTTCGCAAAGAAACCATTGGTGGCGTTCTGTTACTAGCAGGCGCGCTGGTCGCTCTCGTCTGGGCGAACTCGCCCTGGGCCGAGCAGTACGAAGCCATGCTGCAGTTCACCGTCGGACCAGCGGGGCTGCATCTCGATCTGCCCGTGGCGAAGTGGGCGGCAGACGGCCTTCTGGCGATCTTCTTCTTCGTGGCCGGGCTGGAGCTCAAACGTGAGTTCGTGGCGGGGGACCTGCGCGATCCGCGCCGGGCCGCGGTGCCGGTGGCCGCCGCGGTCGGCGGTGTCATTGTGCCCGCGTTGCTGTATGTCGTGGTGAACCTGAATGGTGCGACCGTGGGCTGGGCGATTCCGACGGCCACCGACATCGCGTTCGCGCTGGCGGTGCTCGCGGTCGTCGGCCGATGCCTGCCGACGGCCCTGCGGACCTTCCTGCTGACCTTGGCGGTGGTCGACGACCTGCTCGCAATTCTGATCATTGCTGTGTTCTACACCGCTCAGCTGTCCGTGCTGCCGCTGCTCGCCGCGCTGCTGCCGCTGGGTCTGTTCACTGTTCTGGTGCAGCGCCGGGTCCGGTCGGGCTGGCTTCTGCTGCCGCTGGCGTGTGCGGCGTGGGCGCTGGTGCACGCCTCCGGTGTCCACGCGACGGTCGCCGGGGTGCTGCTCGGCTTTGCCGTGCCGGTGCTCCGCCGTGACGGTGCAAACGGCCCCGGGCTGGCCGAGCACTTCGAGCACCGGTTCCGGCCCATCTCCGCCGGCGTCGCGGTGCCGATCTTCGCGCTGATGTCCGCAGGCGTCGCGATCGGTGGCTTCGCAGGACTCGGCTCGGCGCTCTCCGATCCGGTCGCGATCGGCATCGTGCTCGGCCTGGTGGTCGGCAAGCCGGTCGGAATCACGGCGGCCACCTGGCTGACGGCGCGCTTCACCCGCGCACGGATGGATTCCGGGCTGGCGTGGATCGACGTGGTCGGCGTGTCCGTGCTGGCCGGTATCGGCTTCACCGTATCGCTGCTGATCGGCGAGCTCGCCTTCGGCCTCGGCACCGACCTCGACGACCGTGTCAAGGTGGCGGTTCTGACCGGTTCGCTGGCCGCGGCTCTGCTGGCCGCGATCGTGCTCCGCGTGCGCAATCGCACGTATCGGCGAATCTTCGAGGCCGAGCAGGTCGATCGCGACCGTGACGACGTCCCGGACGTCTACCAACATTGATCGAAGGGTTCGGGATCACCGGTGCTGTTGCTCACGTTCGCCGCCGTGCTACTGCTCGCGGTGCTGGTGTCGGCGCTCGCGAAACGTACGATCCTGTCCACCGCGGTTCTGTTCCTTGTCGCCGGCTTCGTGTTGGGCCCGGACACGACCGGAGTGCTCGACGTCCAGGCCGATTCGCCGCTGGTCGCGACGCTCGCCGAGCTGGCGTTGTTCGCGGTTCTGTTCACCGACGGCATGCGGGTCGGCTGGGCCGATCTGCGGTCCGCCTGGCGGTTGCCCGGCCGGGCGTTGGGTTGGGGGCTGCCGCTGACCTTGCTGGTGACCGCGGTGGCCG